>CAXBKI010000214.1:0-5608 GCA_963975955.1 uncultured Devosia sp. | reverse complement strand
TATGAGCATACGGTGCGCCTGTGGACCATCGTGCTCGAAATCTCGGTGATGATGGCGCAGTTCCCGTCCAAGGCGATTGCCGAGCGCTCGTTCGAATACCGCACGCTGGGCATCGGCTACGCCAATATCGGCGGTTTCCTGATGACCTCGGGCATTCCCTATGACTCCAAGGAAGGCCGCGCCATTGCCGGTGCCGTCACCGCCATCATGACCGGCGTTTCCTATGCGACTTCGGCTGAAATGGCCAAGGAGCTGGGCCCGTTCAAGGATTACAAGCGCAATGCCAAGCACATGCTGCGCGTCATCCGCAATCACCGCAATGCTGCCCATGGCAATGCCGAGGGCTACGAAAACCTTTCGATCAACCCGGTGCCGCTCGACCACGCATCGCTGATCGACAGCGCGCTGAGCGAACGCGCCAAGCTGGCCTGGGACAATGCCCTGGCGCTGGGCGAAAAGCACGGCTTCCGTAACGCTCAGGTTTCGGTTATCGCCCCTACCGGCACGATCGGCCTGGTGATGGATTGCGACACCACCGGCATCGAGCCCGATTTCGCCCTGGTCAAGTTCAAGAAGCTGGCCGGCGGCGGCTACTTCAAGATCATCAACCGGGCGGTTCCCCCTGCCCTGCGCACGCTGGGCTATTCGGAATCCGACATTGCCGAAATGGAGGCCTATGCGGTCGGCCATGGCAATCTCAACCAGGCACCGGGCGTCAATCCGACCACGCTCAAGGCCAAGGGCTTTACCGACGAGAAGATCGCTGCGCTCAACGCCGCGACCGCCTCGGCCTTCGATATCAAGTTCATCTTCAACCAGTGGACGCTGGGCGCGGATTTCCTCAAGAGCCTGGGCGTCACCGACGAGCAGCTCAACGACTTCACCTTCGAAGTGCTGCCCTTCCTGGGCTTTTCCAAGAAGGACATCGAGGCCGCCAATATCCACGTCTGTGGCGCGATGACGCTCGAAGGCGCCCCGCACCTCAAGCCCGAGCATCTGCCGGTGTTCGATTGCGCCGCTCCCTGCGGCAAGATCGGCAAGCGCTCGCTCTCGATTGAATCGCACATCCTGATGATGGCTGCCGCGCAGCCCTTCATCTCGGGCGCGATTTCCAAAACCATCAACATGCCCAATGACGCGACCGTCGAAGACGCCAAGCAGGCCTATATGCTCAGCTGGCGCCTGGCGCTCAAGGCCAATGCGCTTTATCGCGATGGCTCCAAGCTCAGCCAGCCGCTCAATTCTTCGGTGCTGGCCGCGGCCGACGACGAAGAAGAGGATGCAGCCGAGGAGCTGGCCGCCATGTCGGCGTCTGCCCGCGTGCCGCACATTGCCGAAAAGATCGTCGAGCGCATTGTCGAGCGTGAAGTGGAGGTCCGCAGCCGCGAGAAGATGCCGGACCGCCGCAAGGGCTATACCCAGAAGGCCGTGGTCGGTGGCCACAAGGTCTATGTGCACACCGGCGAATATGCCGATGGCCGCATCGGCGAGATCTTCATCGACATGCACAAGGAAGGCGCCGCCTTCCGCGCGATGATGAACAATTTCGCCATCGCCATCTCGATTGGCCTGCAATATGGCGTGCCGCTGGACGAATATGTGGAGGCCTTCACCTTCACCCGCTTCGAGCCCGCCGGCATGGTGATGGGCAATGACCGGATCAAGAACGCCACGTCGATCCTCGACTATGTGTTCCGCGAACTGGCCGTCAGCTATCTCGACCGTGACGACCTGGCCCATGTCAATCCCGAGAGCCCTACCTCGCTGGGTCATGGGGCCGACGAGGACAAGGCCGGTGGCCGTCCGGCGGCCGGCGCTGCTGCGCCCCTGCAGGCCGACAAGTTCGTCTCGCGCGGCATGACCCGCGGCCGCGTCACCAACAAGTCCCTGATGATCGTTTCAGGCGATCACCAGTATAATCCTGTGCAGGCCATGCAGACCTCGACCGTCACCGCGCTCAAGGCCGCAACTGCCCTCAAGCAGGACACGCAACTGTCCCCCGCCACCTTCCCGGCGGCAGAGCTCAGCCCGATCCCGAGCCCGCCACCGAGCAAGGACTCTGGCCTGCTGCGCGCCGAAGCCCAGATGAAGGGTTATACGGGCGACCAGTGTACCGAGTGCCATAACTTTACCATGGTGCGGAACGGCACGTGTCTGAAGTGCGATACTTGTGGGACGACGACTGGGTGTAGCTGAGGTCACCGGCCATAAGTAGCCGTCTGTCGCCGCCCACAAAGTTTGACCAGATTCCTGGCATCAGACGCCGAAAGGTGAGGCAAAGTTTGCCTCACCTCCTTCGGTTAGGGACAACCAGGGGGCACTGGGCAAAATCGGGACGTGCTCGGAGTGCTACAGTTGAGGGACGACGACTGCCATTGCGTCTCTCTGATGGGCGCTGTGATGTGTGACGCTCCCCATAGAATCTCCATTTGTGGGGGGAGCGTTGGGGCACACCAGCAACTCGCGCAGATTCCGCTGACGTAGCCCGAGATGCATCCCTAGGCGTAGCAGCAGAAACGACCTGACGGCCTCCGCGGCCGCGCGCGGATACCGGCGCTCATCCGGCATCAGGCGCACGATCTCCTCGGTGATCTTGCGGTATTCGCCGACCGGGCTGTCGGACTCGAGCACCGGCAGGATCGGCTCGAACGGATCGCGGTGGATGCGGGCGACTCGCTGGATCTCCTTGATCCGGTGCCGGGCAGGCTATCCAGCGGTACGCCGCATCCCTTGACCGTGCTCCGGGGATCCGATGCCAGGGAGCCGAACATGAGGCTGAGGTGCTCGACCTTTTGCGATGCGGTCTCCTCGTTCCAGACGCCGTTACGTTGGAAACCGAAGGCGGTCAGCGTCGCCGTCTTGAAACGCAGCAGCTCGTGCATTTCGCGGTCCAGCGCCGCCGGGGCATCGACCACGGCCGACTCCAGTTCGGCATTCAGATCGTCGAGGTCGATATCCCGATTGTCGTTGGCGGTGGCCGGCTTTCGCTTACGCGCCAGGAAGGCGGTGAACCGCACGGCATATTTCTGCTTCATGGCTTCGGCCTGGTAGCGGCGGTAATCCGTGGAGCCGGTGATGATGACGCGGCGCACCCAGGCCAGAATCTCGTCCTGCTCCGCTTTCGATCGGCTGAGGAAGTCATCGGGCAGGTGCCACGCCAGGCGCCGCCGCTCATGGGCCGCGATACCCTCGAGGCCATGGCCGTACGTCGCCCGCCCGCGGTTCGGCATCTTGGATTTGAAGTAGCCTTCGGGAAGGCGGTAGCGGCGCTCTACCTTTGCCAGGACGGCGAGGCTCTGCACCGTGCGCGGCGCCAGCTGGCCGGTGCACCACTTCATCAGGGTTCGCTGGTCCTGGGCATCGCCACTCGCATCTAGCGCGAGGAACAAGTGGCGCACACTATCACCGTGGCGCCGCATGTGGAGGTTGAGGGCCTCGGACAGGTTCTCCGGCTCCTCCCACTCGGTCCACAGTGGTTCGGGATATTCAACGATCACCTCGGGCTTTGGCCCTCTCTTGCGCGGCATCGGTGCCTCTGCCGACGACGACGAGGTCCGGCGCGAACATACAATTCGGGCCGGAGCGGCTGACAACACGACGTCTGGTGGAGTTCTCCGGGCGGGAACGCTGTCTTGCATGGCAACCGTGCGGGACACGGCATCGAACACCGGCTGGAGCCTATGACGGGCCGCCTGCAACAGCTCCTTCTCAATCCCGGCAGCGATGGCGACCTGAGCCCAGTCGATCCATTTGCCGCGATAAGGAGGAAACGTGAGGAGTTCGAGGAGATCGGTTAGGTACTGGCACACCGCATTCCGTTCGCTTTCCTCGAGCACATTCAGCAAGCGTACGCGGCAAAAGTCGGAGATCATTCTAGAGGTCAGGGCGGCTTTTAGCATCGGCGTCTCGCGTCCAGGATTTTGGGGCGCACCGAATGGACGAGTCGACTTTACAAAAGCCTAAAGCGCCATTGCTTTCCTGGGCAACTCCGGGTGGTCGGCCACTTCGGACACTGCGCTCGTCAGACAGGCACCTTACCCGCCCCCACCAGCCTTGGTCCTCCTTAATCTGCCGATGAAGAGAAGCCCGTGCCGCCGCCAATGTGAGTTGAGGCGAACTGTTGCCTTCAATTTTCCAAGTGAGGCGAACTGTTGCGTGTTTGTCTGCCAGACTGAGGCAAAGCAGAAACTTAGTCCGTTGATTTAACGAACGAAATTTGGCGCCCAAAGGCAAACCAGAGCGCTGGCGACACCGTCAATCAACTATTTTGACGCTGTGAACGATATGAGGACCCGGTTAACCCCGGGTCCTTCAAGTTTGCCATACAGTCTGACGCTCCAGCATTCATAGGTTGGGGTGACTTGGTCCGGCAGGACTCCCGCGCCGAATAAACCAGCGTGCCCGCTGTCAGCGGCCGCAGCATTCCGCCTCAATGCTAAAATTTGACGATGGTATCACTTTAGCTGCATGCGCTACTTTCCCGTGATAGGCGGGTGCTGGGGGAAACATGCGACTATTCTGGATGCTCGTCCGCTTGTTCAGACGCCGTCGCCCGCGCATCCGTGCCACCCGGCGATATCCGAGCGAGGTGGTGCCGTTTCAGCGTCGCCCGCCGCAAACAGAAATGATGTTGCGCGGCCAGTGCTGGGTCATCGATGGCGACACCATCGTCATCAACAAGCAACGCATCCGGCTGGCCGGCATCGATGTGCCGGAACTCGACCATCCGTGGGGTCAACGCTCAAAATGGGCGCTGGTGCAGATGTGCAAGGGCCAGACAATCACGGCGCAAATTCTTCCCGAACTGTCCTACGACCGCCTCGTGGCGGATTGCTACTTGCCCGACGGGAAGGATCTGGCGGCCGAATTGGTCCGCTGTGGCCTGGCGCTGGACTGGCCAAAGTTCTCGGGTGGCAAGTATCAGCATCTCGAGCCTGTCGATGTCCGTCGCAAGCTTTGGCGCGCGGCAGAACGCCAAAGGGATGGTTTTCTACCGCCCCGCTTCTAGCACATCTGTTCTCGGGCCGCGTCGCCGGAGCCGCCTTCCCCCACCGTGCGTCACCCTCGGGCTTGACCCGAGGGCTCTGCACTTAATGGACGATCTCGTCCCATAAATCTCGCCAGTCAGGGTTGTTCTGTTCAATGAGCGCCCATTTCCACTGCTGATACCAGCGTTTGAGCGACGTCTCGCGCTGAATGGCGGCATCGATCGCCGCATGTTCTTCAAAATACACGAGCCGCTTGATGTTGTTACGCTTGGTATGGCCATCGGCCAGCCCCTGGCGATGCTCATATACGCGCCGCACCAGGTCATTGGTGACCCCGATATAGGTCCGTCCCCGCCGCATATTGGCAAGAATGTAGACAAATCCGCCCATGCCCGCATCTTGAAGTGTAACGCCCTGGGGTCAAGCCCGAGGGTGACGGCTGGTGAGGAGGTGATTTTGAGCAGTAATGCCCCACCCACGGTGTCATCCCGGCCTTGAGCCGGGACCCATCCCCAGATCGCGCCCCCAGGGAGATCGCACAACAAGCGCGGCCGCCTTGCGGCTGTGGCTTGATCTCGGGATGGGCCCCCGCTTTCGCGGGGATGACATCGGGGTTGGGG
>CAXBKI010000213.1:0-5609 GCA_963975955.1 uncultured Devosia sp. | reverse complement strand
TGGCCGGCGCCGACCACCACAATATCGAGCTTGCGGGCGATGCGGATGGCGGGGTTGGCTTGCGACACACACTTGCTCCACGGGACTGTCTGACCATGTAATGCATGACAGCCCGTTCACAAGCCGCGCAACCTCTTTGCGCTGACCGGGTTCCTTCCCCACAAGGAGACAATCAATGGCGCACGTTACCTATGACATCGTCGAGCATGATGGCGGCTTCGCCTATAAGGTGGGCGATGTCTTTTCCGAGACCTTTCCCACCCACCAGGCAGCCCACAAGGCGGCCGAGGCGGCGGCGCAGCGCCAGCAGCTGGGCGGCACCACCGAAGCCATTTCCTATCAGGATACCAAGGGCGCCTGGCATGAAGAGCTGGCCGAGGGCGGTGACCGGCCCGAGGCCGATGTAGAAGACGACCTCGTCGACAAATAACTGCACCCGGCATGACAAGGGGGAAGCGATCCAAGCGGACCGCTTCCCCCTTGTCGCATCGTCAGGGAGACGAAAGCAGCGTCAGATGGCGTCGCCTGCTGCGTTGAAAACATGCAGGCGGGCCGGATCGATATGAACCGAGACGGTCGAACCCAGTTCGACCGGGCGCTGGCCTTCGAGCACGATATTGATCGGCTGGTTGTCGCTGGTGGTGGCATAGACCACGGTCTGCCCTCCCAGATTTTCCACCAGGTCAACGCGCACCTCGGCCAGCTTTGTGCCGCTGCCCTCGGCCAGCGTAATATGCTCCGGGCGCACACCCAGTGTCGCGGCGCCCGCCGTATCGCGACCGATATCGAGCGTGCTGCCGGCAACGGTCAGCTTGCCGTCCTGCGTGCCGGCGGTCAGGAAGTTCATCTTGGGCGAGCCGATAAAGCCGGCCACGAACAGGTTCCTGGGATTGTTGTAGAGCTCAAGAGGCGCACCGGCCTGCTCGATGATCCCTGCCCGCAGCACCACGATCTTGTCGGCCATGGTCATGGCTTCGACCTGGTCATGGGTCACGTAGATCATGGTGTTACCCAGATCATTGTGCAGCTTGGCGATTTCGACGCGCATCTGCACCCGCAGTTCGGCATCGAGATTGGACAGCGGCTCGTCGAACAGGAAAATGCGCGGCTCGCGCACGATGGCGCGGCCGATGGCGACGCGCTGGCGCTGCCCGCCCGAGAGCTGCTTGGGCTTGCGCTGCAACAGGGGCTCGATCTTGAGGATTTCAGCGGCCTTGGCGACGCGCTGGGCAATCTCTGCCTTGGGCATCTTGGCCGTTTCCAGGCCAAAGGCCAGGTTCTGATAGACATTCATGTGCGGATAGAGCGCGTAGCTCTGGAACACCATGGCGATGCCGCGGCGGGCCGCCGGCACATCGTTCATGCGTTCGCCATCGATGATCAGGTCGCCGCCGGTGATCGGCTCCAGCCCGGCAATCATGCGCAGCAGGGTGGATTTACCGCAGCCCGATGGCCCGACAAACACGGTGAACTCACCTGGATTGATGGTCAGATCGATGCCATGGACGACTTTGACGTCGCCATAGGACTTGATGATGTTGCGCAATTCGATGTTGGTCGACATGACGACCTCCTATGCGGTGCGGAATTGAGCAGGAACCCAGCTCTGATAGAGCGGATGGCTGGCGCCGAGCGGCAGGACGACGTCCTCGCCCGTGGCTGACGAGTGGTAAAAGGCGGTAACCAGCTCGAGCGAGCGACGCGAGTCTGCGCTGGTGACGGGCAATGGCCCGGCGCCGACAAGCGCGTCGTGAAAGCGCGCCATCTGGGTCTGGAAACGCGAAGGCACATGCTGCCAATTGGCAAGCAGGGCATCGATCCTGGCCTTGGTCTGGGGGTCGCGCGGCTGAATCTTCCAGAGCTTTTCACCCGGATTATAGGCCGCGTGATCGCTTTCGATGGTCAGGTTTTCAAAGGCCAGGCGGATGCGGGTGGTGTCGTCGGCGGCACCCAGCGTTGCCGTCAGGCTGGCCAGCGCGCCGTTCTGCATCACCAGCGACGCCGAGATCGTGTCTTCGACCTCGATCGGGTTGACGCGGGTGGCGACACGGCCGAACACCCGGGCGATATCGCCCATCAGATAGGTGAACATGTCGTGCGGATGGATGGCATGGCCCATCAGTACGCCGCCCAGCTCGGTCGCCCATTTGCCGCGCCAGGGCACGGCGTAATATTCGGCATCGCGGCGCCAGAAGGTTTCCACCGTGCCGGCAAACGCCTTGCCGGCAATGCCGGCGTCGATGACGGCCTTGGCCTGTTCGATGCCGTCGCCAAAGCGGTACTGGAACACGGGCATCAGCTTGCCCTTGGAGATCTTCTCCTGGGCCATGACTTCTTCGACCTGGGCGAGCGAGCCGACCAGCGGCTTTTCGCAGACCACATGCTTGCCCGCCTTGAGCGCCGCCATCACCATGGGGTGATGCAGCATGGGCGGGGTGCAGACATCGATGATGTCGATATCGTCCATGGCCAGAATGTCGTCAAAGCTGGTGACGCGGCGCTCGATGCCGAACTCGTCGGCAACGCCATCCATGCGTTCCTGGTTCAGGTCGCACAGGGCGAGCACCTTGAACTTGTCGGCATTGGGCAGATAGCCCTCAACGATATGGCTGCGGCCAATGCCGACGCCGATGACGGCAACCTTGAAGATCTGGCTCATTGTGCCCACTCCGTCCCGCGTTCGGCCATCTGCTGGGCCGTCAGTGCCAGTTTCATGGCGTTAAAGCAGCGCTCCTGCGGCATGGCCGTCTCGGTGCGGTTGCGCACGTCATCGAGGAACTGGCGGCCAAACGGCAGATCGACATCGGAACAGTCGATATGGCGCGGGCCTTCCTTGTTGACGATGAACAGGTGGTTCTCGCCGGGGTGGCCGGCAATGTCGATATATTTGCGCAGCTCGATATAGCCTTCGGTGCCCAGGATGGTCAGGCGCCCGTCGCCCCAGGTGGGCAGGCCCTCGGGGGTGAACCAGTCGACGCGGACATAGCCCGAGGTTGTCGCGGTCTTCATGTGCACGTCGCCCACATCCTGCAGGCCCGGCGTGTCGGGATGGGCGCGGTTGGCCACGCTGGCCGAGACGATTTCGGCATCCATGGCGCCGGAGAAGAACAGGAACTGCTCGAACTGGTGGCTGCCGATGTCGCACAGAATGCCGCCATAGCGGTTGCGCTCGAAGAACCAGTCAGGGCGCTGGTTGTTGCGGATGGCGTGCGGCCCCAGGCCCACCGTGTTGATGACCTGGCCGATGGCGCCCTGGGCGATCAGATTGCCGGCCTCGACCGTGGCCCGGACCTCGAAGTGCTCGGAATAGATCACCGAGTAGATCCGGCCGGTTTCTTTCTGGACTTTTTTGATCTCGTCCAGTTGCGCGAATGTCGTCATGCCCGGCTTGTCGGAGAGCACATCCTTGCCCGCGCGCATGGCGGCGATGGAAATGGCGGCGCGATCGGCGGGGATCGCCGCCGTGGTGATGACGGCGATCGAGGCATCCTCGAGAATTTCGCTGGCATCGGCCACCCGACGGGCCTCCGGGAATTTCTCGGAGAAAGCTGCGGCCAGGTCGTCTTCCACAGCGTGGAAGGCAACGAACTGGGCGCCTGCGCGCTTGAGGCATTCAACCTGGCCATAGATATGGCTGTGATTGATGCCGATGGCGGCAAATTTGATATCGGTCATGGAAAACAGGCCTTGGAAAGAGCGGGGTAGCGGTGCGGCAGCCGGGCGGTCACCGCAGGGAAAAGGCGGCCGGCCCGGCAGGTGTCGGTGGTCATCTTTTCATACCGGTGGTGGCGATGCCCTCGATAAGCAGCCGCTGGAAGAACAGGAAGAACAGGAAGATGGGCACCAGGCTGAGGGCGCTCATGGCAAACAGGCCGCCATAATCGCTCTCCCCGGTACTGTCGGTGAAGGTGCGCAGACCCAGCATCACGGTGTAGGACTTCATCTCGCTCAGATAGATCAGCGGGCCGAAGAAATCATCAGGTCCAGATGAAGGTGAAGATGGCAGCCGTCGCCAGCACCGGCGTGGACAGCGGCAGAATGATCTTCCAGTAGATGCGCCAGGGCGAGCAGCCGTCCATCTGGGCGGCCTCGTCGAGTTCCTTGGGCAGGCCGCGGAAGAACTGCACCATCAGGAAGATGAAAAAGCCATCGGCAGCCAGGAATTTGGGGACGACCAGCGGCAGGATGGTGTTGACCCAGCCGAGCTGGCGAACCAGCGCAGTTTGATGGCGAACAGCAGCACCAGCATCATGGCGAACCAGAAGCTCTTGAACTTGAATTCCAGCCGGGCAAAGGCGAAGGCCGCCATCGAGCAGGCCAGCACATTGCCGATCACCGACAGTCCCGAAATCACGAAACTGTTGAGATAGAAAGTGCCAAAACTGGTGCGCAGGCCGTTCCAGCCGCGGATATAGGCATCCAGGCTGAACGAGCTGGGAATGATGCTGGCCGAGGTGAAGATCTCGTTTTCCGGCCGCACCGAGGCGGCCAGCAGCCAGAGCAGGGGATAGAGCATCACGATGGAGGCCGCGATCAGGCCGACATGGATCAGCGTCGAGGTCAGGCGCTTGCGGCCAGGCGAGACTGCCGCGCCGGTGACAACGGTCAATCGTGCGGAAGCATCACTCATCGTAGTGCACCCAATATTTGGACGTGAGGAAGGAGACGGCGGTGAAAATACCAACCAGTGCGAGCAAGACCCAGGCCAGCGCCGAGGCATACCCCATGCGGAAGAAGGCGAAGGCCTCCTGGTAGAGGTAGAGCGTGTAGAACAGGGTCGAGTTGATCGGATTGCCGGTGCCGCCCGAAATGATGAAGGCCGGGGTAAAGCTCTTGAACGCCTCGATGGTCTGGATGATGGCGTTGAAGAACACCACCGGGGTCAGCAGCGGCAGGGTGATCTTGACGAACTGCCGCCATTTGCTGGCGCCATCAAGGCTGGCCGCCTCGTACATGTCGGTGGGGATCTGACGCAGGCCGGCCAGGAAGATGATCATGGGCGAGCCGAACTGCCAGATTGACAGAATGATCAGGGTCCACAGCGAGGTCTTGGGATTGGAGATCCAGCTCGGACCGGCAATGCCGATCATGGCCAGGACCTGGTTGACCAGGCCGTCGCCGGCAAAGATCTGCCGCCACAGAATGGCGATCGCCACCGAAGCGCCCAGCAGGCTCGGCAGATAGAACAGGGCCCGGTACATGGGCAGGCCGCGAATGCCGCGATTGAGCAGCATGGCCACCGCCAGCGCAAAGCACAGCTTGAGCGGCACCGAGAAGATCACGAAGAACATGGTCACCCGCATCGACGTCCAGAATTTTGGGTCGTTGCTTAACATGCGGATGTAATTGTCGGCCCCGACCCAGTCGGGCGAGGTCAGCAGGTCGAAATCGGTAAAGCTGAGATAGGCCGAGGTCAGCATCGGGCCGATCGTCAGGCCCAGAAAGCCGACCAGCCAGGGCAGCAGGAACAGATAGCCCGGCGCGTCGTTCTGCCAGAAGCGTGACCATGCAGAGGTTTGCCGCACAGGGGCGCCCGAGCTTGCATTGCGGGCCGATGAGACTTGTTCCACCATGACGATTATCCAGCCCGGCTGAGAATGTCGTTGACC
>CAXBKI010000212.1:0-5617 GCA_963975955.1 uncultured Devosia sp. | reverse complement strand
CCCATTGCCGCCCCGGCACAGGCGCAGCATGGCGCCTGGAGCAGACCACCTATCGGGCAGCAGGCAAAGGCGCCGCCGGCGCGGAACAGCCAGGGGTGGCGGCCAGGAGGACCCCGGCCGCCATAGCGCGTCATTGCCGCCTCCGCCGGTCCAATCTGGGGACGGCGGGCGTTGCCAGCAGCGAATACCACGCGAGCGCGGAATCAGAGGGCGGCAGCCCGATATCGGCGCGCAGGTAATCGGGCAGGTGCTGCGGCATACGGGGCCGCTTCCACCAGGCGGCGATGGCGGCGCCCAGTACGGAAACCAGACCACGCTGCTCGACAGCATCGGCGATGGAGAATTCAAGGCGCAGCACGACGCTGCCCTCCGGAAGAGAGTTCTGTGACATGATGATGCCCGGGTGCGCGCAAGCGCAATCCGGCCTTCTGTGTTGTGGTGGGTGACCGATGCGACGGTTCGGGTGCGCAAGCGCCCCGATTCAGCGCATCAGGCTTCTAGTGGGTTGGGATTGTCCGCGGTCAAAACGCAAAACGGCACTGACCGGAGCGGGATTGGGGATTCGACTTTAGCGTCGAGCGCAATCCCAAGTGGCATTACCCAGATGGAGTACAAGCATGACTGTCATGGTGCCTCCCTCGGATGGCTGCTGTGGACGATCTGCTTTTAGCTCACGGGTTTGTGACTCGCAAGCACGCATGTGACGGGATGTCGCGCATGAGCGGGAATGTTGCGCATTGGCAACAGGTTGGCGCTGGCTAGAGTGAGCGCAACGGCCGCACGAGCGCAGTGCGTTCGGCCTCGACCTCATCGCGGCAGAAGCAATCGGCGGTGTGATCGTTGACCATGCCCATGGCCTGCATGAAGGCGTAGCATGTGGTGGGACCGACAAATTTAAAGCCGCGCTTGCGCAGGTCCTTGCTGAGCGCGCGCGAGGCATCGGTCTGGGCGACAAGGCGCAGGGCTTCCCAGCTCAGATCGCTGGGGCGGTGCTCGGGCCTGGTCTCGAAGCCCCAGACATAGGCGGCCAGCGAGCCGAACTCACGCTGGATATCCAGCGTGCAGCGGGCGTTGTTGATGGTCGCGGTGATCTTGCCGCGATGGCGGATAATGCCGGGATCGAGCAGCAGGCGCTCGATATCGGCCTCCCCCATGGCGGCCACGGCAGGGATATCAAAGCCATGAAAGACGGCGCGGAAATGCTCGCGCTTGCGCAGGATGGTGATCCAGGACAGGCCGGACTGGAAACCCTCAAGGCAGATCTTTTCAAACAGGCGGGTATCGCTGACCACGGGGCGGCCCCATTCGGCGTCGTGGTAGTGCCGATACAGCGCATCGTCGCCGGCCCAGGGGCAGCGCGGGAGAGCCGAGGCTTGGTCTGGATCTGACATGGACGAGATCTCCATTGAGCGGTCGGCGCGGTGGCGCGACGCCGGCAGGGAATTGACCGGCAAGGATCTAGAGGCAATTGCGCCGGGCCACAATCCCGCAGGGGCGCGACCGAAGACACCGCCATGCCCTTCATGCGTGGCGGCGCGGAGCAGAAACCCGGCCGGTACCGGCGCCTTTAGCGATCTGCTAACCATCAGCGCCATCAATGGTTTAACTATATAAATTCACCGCAAGTTGGACAATTTACCGCATCCTGCAGACAAAATGCCGGCGTCGGGCCGGCGGTCAATTGCGAGTGGGACAATGGGAAACACAATCGCGGCCAGGGGCGCGCTGGCGCTCATGCTCAGCGTGGCGATGATCATGCCGGCCATGAGCGGGGGATTGCAGCCTGGATGGCGCTTCCTGCCACCGCCGGGCATCACCATCACCCAATCGGCGCCGCGCCATGCCCTGGCATTGCAGGCCAATATGGCGGTGGACCCCAAGTTCCTGCGCCAGGTGGTCAGCTATCCCACCAGCGAGCGCAGCGGCACGCTGGTGGTCGATACGGGGGCGCATTTCCTGTATTTCGTGCTCGGCGACGGGCGGGCGCTGCGATATGGCATCGGCGTGGCCAAAACCGGCTTTGAATGGCGGGGCACCCATCGGGTGTCGCGCAAGGCGGAGTGGCCCGGCTGGACGCCGCCAGCCGAGATGCTGAAGCGCCGGCCCGACCTGCCCCGGCACATGGAAGGCGGCCCGAACAACCCTCTGGGGGCGCGCGCGCTTTACATCGGCTCCACGCTCTACCGCATTCACGGCACCACCGAACCATGGAGCATCGGGCAGAATGTATCGTCGGGCTGCATCCGCATGACCAATGCCGACGTGATCGACCTTTACGAGCGCGTCCAACTTAATAGCAAGGTGGTGGTTCTTTAATAAGGAATTTTGACGAGACTGGCTTGACCCCGTCCTGGGGCATTAGCTCGTGGGTGCCTGCGTCATGCGTCAATTCTCCAGTCTGATCCGCCGCTTCGGGCGCGATGAACGCGGCGCCTTCGCCGTGATTTTCGGGTTGATGTCCATCGTGCTGATCGCGCTGGGCGGCGCGGTGGTCGACTATGTCTCGCTCGAGCAGATGCGCAACCGGGGCCAGATCGCGCTGGACGCGGCGACCCTGGCGCTGCAACCGGAAATCTTCAAGAAGCCGGTCAATGTCACCAACATCCAGACGCGGGCGCAGGACCTGGTGCTCGATCGCCTGGCCGGGGAGCACTCGGTCACCGCCGGCGTGCTGGCGCCGGTTGTCGACGTTGCCAATGGCACGCTGACGCTGGAAGCCGAGATGACCGTGCCGACGATCTTTGTGTCGCTGGTGGGCGTCAAGACGCTGAGCGCGCGCATCAAGTCACAGGCCACGCGCCGGCTGCTCTCGGTGGAAGTGGCCATGGTGCTCGACAATTCAGGGTCGATGGGCAATGGCGGCAGAATGACCAATCTGAAGACCGCAGCGTGCAATGCGGTCAATATTCTCTTTTACGACCGGGACGGGATGGGCTGCACCCTGCCGTCGGGGGTGACCAAGAACGAAAATGTCAGGATCAGCGTGGTGCCATTCACCGCACTGGTCAATATCGGCACCGATGACCCCAATGCCGCCTGGCTGGACTGGAAGGGCGAATCGCACCTTGCCGGTCTTGGCTATATTCCCAATTTCGACAATGACGACGACGAGGACACGCTCTTCAAGGGCCCGATGGACCGGCGCGAACTGTTCAACCAGACCAAGTCGTCCTGGCAGGGGTGCATCGAAGCGCGCATGTCCCCCTATGACACCACGGACGATCCGCCGGATATCCCGGTCCGCAAGTTCGTGCCGCTGTTTACCCCCGACACCGTATACCGGCCGTGGGACAGCAACTACACCTCCAACAACAGCTATCTGTCCGATACGGGCGGGACGTGCGCGGTCAAGACCTGCACCCAGGAGAAGACGCAGACCAACTGCTCATCCAATTGGTGGGGCGGCTGGTCGTGCTATGGCGGCGTCAGCTACAAATACACCAAGAAAGTTGGCAATGTGACCAACGACATGGGCAGTGCATCTTGCCTGCCGGCCGATCCGGTGACGCTATCCGCGCCCACGACCAATTACGGCTCGACCACCAAGACCACCACGGTGTTCAGCCTGCTGAGCGAGCGCGAGCTGCAGGACCGGCTTTGCAAATATGACGGCAACACGACGATCAGCTCCAACAACACCAACTATCTGTGCCCGACGGCCAAACTGCTGCCGCTGACGGACAATCCGGGCACCATCCTGTCCAGGATCAATGCCATGGTCGCCAATGGCAACACCAATATCCAGCAGGGGGCGGTGTGGGGCATGCATGCGCTGACATCGGGAGAGCCGCTGACGCAAGCCAAGCCCCAGGCACCGGGGCAGGTTTCCAAGGTGCTGATCGTGATGACCGATGGCAAGAACGAACCCTCGCTGATCAATAATTCCAGCGACATGAACGGCAGTGTCTACTACTCGTGGGGTTTCCGCTATGACGGGCGCCTGGGGCCAAAGGCCGACGTGACCGGCAACCAGGTCACCGACGTGATGGATGAACGCACGGTTGCGGCGTGTGAATTTGCGCGCAAGAACCGCGACATCGACGTGTACACGATCGGCCTGGGGGCCAGTACCGCGACGGCAAAGATGTTGAACGCCTGCTCGTCGGGGCCGGAATATGCCTATTTCCCCAACTCGGCCTCCGAACTCAACGACGTGTTCCGCGCCATTGCGGGCAAGCTTGCGGCATTGCGCCTGTCGCAGTGAGGGCAGGCGCGACAATTCCAGAAGGCCCGTTCCCCCGGGCCGACGCGGCGCCTGACGGTTGATGGGTCGACAAGGGAGACCGGGCGCTTTGGCAAGCGGCACTCGAAGCGGAAGGTGAGCGCGCCGGCTGATCGCGCCCTCGCCGCCCGCATCGATTGCGCGCGAGTCGGCGGCAGCGGAAAGGGAGCGGTTGGGCCGGGTATTGCGAATGGGGGGAGTGGTACCACCTCTCGGGATCGAACCGAGGACCTCTAGATCCACAATCTAGCGCTCTAACCAACTGAGCTAAGGCGGCACAAAAGCACATCAAGGGTTGGGGCGATGCCTCATCCCGATTGCGGGCGGAACATAGGGCGAGAAGTCCGGGATGACAAGCACCCTTTTTAGGTGTTCCCAAGGCAATTTGCCGGGGCCGAGAACAGACCAGAAAAATGGCGGCGCCAGCGTCAGCGTGACGTTTTGCAAACGATTGGCACTTAACCATGCCCGGCGAAGCTTGGGGCCATGGGGGTCTCCCGCTCTGGACCGTGCGCAACCCGCACTATATTGAAGAATGATTAAGGTTCCGGGCACAACCGTGCCGGATTGGCACAATAATATGCCTCCGCCCCGGAACGGAGAAGACGGCTGTTTATGGATGCTGACTGGATCACATCGCCGAGTGCGCGCCGCGCGCTGCAGCATGCAGCGGACGCGCGACCGGCCTGGCTATGGTCGCAAGACGGGCTGACGCTGATCTGGCATAACCGGGCCGCCGAACTGTTCCTGGCCAAGCTGAAAAAGCATGGCCTGAAGATGGCCGCGCCCGCCGTCCCCATCAAAGGGCAGATCGCCCGCAATATAAGGCTGGGGTCACCCGGGCGCACCAGCCTGGCCCGCATTCAGTTTCTCGCAGGCGACAAGCCGGCATCGAGCACCTGCGCGACCACCCCCCTGGTGTGGCGCGACGGGCAGACCGTTCTGCTGATTGTCGGGGTGGACGCCATCGCGGACGACATCCTGGCGGCGGCCGATGAGGCCAGCGACGACGCGCCCGCCGAGGCCGTCGCTTCGCCAATCGATGAAGAGATGGCAGGCAGCACGCCCGCGGACACCCAGCCCGACCAGGCCGAGCCCGTCGCCGAGGCAACCGAGCCGGCCAGTGTCGAAGACGACGCGCAGGGCAATCAGGCCAACAACGAGGATGTCGCAGCATGGCATGCCGAAGACGATCAGGGCTTCAGTGAGCCGGAGGCACCTCAAACGCCATCGCCGGACAGTGGCGATGCGGCAAATGGCGCCGAGGACGCCTATGCGCGTGAGCTCGACAGCTGGCGGGAGACCGCACGGGACGCCACGCCAACCCTGACGGACGCATTGGCGGCGCCTGAAGATGTCCCGCAGGCCGACACAACGGCCGAGGCGGAAGAGCCC
>CAXBKI010000211.1:0-5636 GCA_963975955.1 uncultured Devosia sp. | reverse complement strand
TCACCCCCAAGACGCCGGCGCCCAGTGTGCCGGGCAAGCCGCATCACAATTAGGGTATCGTCAGGGATTGTGGCCGTTTCCGCAACGCCTCGGGGCCATGAAGCTACAAGGAGCTCAGACAGTGGTCGTCAAACGGATTGTCGCCAACATTGCTTCACCTGAACCAGCAGCCGCCCGCGCCTTTTATGGCGACGTGCTGGGGCTCGAAATCGCCATGGATCATGGCTGGATCGTCACCTTTGCGGCGCCCGAACTCTTGCTGGCTCCCCAGTTGAGCATCGCCAGCCAGGGTGGATCGGACACGGTCGTCCCTCATCTGTCCATCGAGGTCGATGATCTCGATGAGGTCCTGCAACGCGCCCGGGCTGCCGGACTGACCATCGAATACGGGCCGCGGCAGGAGCCCTGGGGCGTCCGGCGATTCTATGTTCGCGATCCCTTTGGTCGGCTCGTCAACATCCTCGCCCATGCCGGCAATCGGGGTGCTTCAGACGCTCAGGCGCCATAGCCGCAGCAAACAGGGGGATCAGCGCCAGCCCGGCCACCTGCAGATGCACGAAGCGACGGCTGGTCTTGAGCTGGTCATCGGGCACCACAAAGCCGTCATCGGCCTTGAGCGCCCGGTTCCAGGCCAGCAGCGCCATGGTGGGCTGTATCGAGAGCAGTCCGACGATGACCAGCAGGCCCATCTTGCCCCAGAAAACATGGTTGGCCAGATAATAGCTGGCGTCGACCTTGCCCCACATCACGCGGCCTACCCCGGCAGCCACCACCAGCAGGGCCACAAGGCCATAGGCGCGATCGATGCGGGCCAGTTGTGCCAGCCTTGCTCCGCCCAGACCGGGACGCAGCAGTGCAAATTCGGCGGCGACAACCCCTATCAAGGCAAAAACGGCCAGATGATGGGCCATGGTAAGCACCAGGTCGATATCCATTTGCCTCAGCTCCGGACCGCATGTTATCAGTGATCACATCCATAAGCGCAAAAGTGAACAATGTCAACATCAGCCAATGCGCCCTACCATCACGGCAATCTGCGCCAGGCTCTGCTCGAGGCGGCGCTGATCATTCTCGAGCGCGACGGCGAAGCCGGCCTGGGTCTGCGCGATCTGGCGCGGGCGGTGGGGGTGTCGCCGGCGGCACCCTATCGGCATTTCGACAGCCGCTCGGCCCTGCTCGAGGCGCTGGCGGTCACCGGCTTCCAGCGTTTTACCGCGGCCATGGCCGACATTGCCGCCAGCCAGCCGGCCGACCTGCTCTCGGCCATGGGCCGGACCTATGTGCTGTTCGCTCTCAACAACGCCGCCCTGTTCCGCCTGATGTTCTCGTCCCAGCTCAGGCGCGACAATCGCCCCGGCCTGCGCATGGCGGCCGACGCGGCTTTTGCCAGCCTCAGTCAGGCTAGCGGGGGTGACACGCCCGGCGGTCGCATTGTCGCTCTGGCGGCCTGGGCACGGGTGCATGGGCTGGCGGTGCTGTTGCTCGACGGCCAGATTGCCATCCGGCCGGGCGAGGATATCGAGGCCCTGATCGCCCAGATCATCGATCAGTGCTGAGACGGCGGGCGTTGCGTCCGGTCAAACCATGCTCTAAACGGGCATCCGGCCCTTTCAACCCGGATCCGTTCATGACCCAGACGCGCTTCGACGTTCTCACCATCGGCAATGCCATCGTCGATATCATTGCACCGGTGGAACCCGGCTTCATCGAGCGCGAAGGCATGAAAGAGGGCATCATGCACCTGATCGACACCGATCGGGCCGAGGACCTCTACGCCAAGATGCCGTCCGGCCGGCAACAGATCTCGGGCGGCAGCGCCGCCAATACCGCAGCGGGCGTCGCCTCGCTGGGTGGCCGCGCCGCCTTTGTGGGCAAGGTCGCCGATGATCCGCTCGGCGATGTGTTCGAGGCCGATCTCAACGACATCGGCGTCTACTACAACACCAGCCGGCTCAAGAATGGCGCGCTCACCGCGCGCTCGATGATCTTCCTCAGCGAAGATGGCGAGCGCACCATGAACACCTATCTTGGCGCCTGCCACCAGTTGACCGAAGCCGATATCCGCCCCGACGAAATCGGCGGCGCCGCCATCACCTTCATGGAAGGCTTTCTGTGGGATCCCGTGGAAGCCAAGAAGGCCTTCGTGCTGGCTGCCCATTATGCGCACAAGCATGAGCGCGCCGCGGCGCTGACCCTGAGCGATCCGTTCTGCGTCGATCGCTTCCGTGCCGAATTCCTCGACCTGATTCGCTCCAAGACCATCGACTATGTGTTTGCCAATGTGCATGAGCTCAAATCGCTCTACGAGACCGATGACCTGGGCGAAGCCGTGCGCGAGATCGCCAAGGATGCCGAAGTGGCCGCCATCACCATGGGCGCCGACGGTGCCATGGCCATCCACAATGGCGAAGTGACCTCCGTTCCCGCCTTCCCCATCGGCAAGGTGGTCGATGCCACCGGCGCCGGCGATCTGTTTGCCGCGGGCTTCCTGCTCGGCCTGGCCCGCAGCCAGACCATGGAATCGGCCCTCAAGACGGGGTGTCTCGCCGCCCACGAAGTCATCAGCCACATCGGCGCACGGCCACAGGTGGCACTTGATGGGCTGGTGGCCAAGCACGGCCTGGCGGTCTAGGTCTCTGCGCCGCTGATCCCCGCCGTTCCCCAGGCGTGAGACTTCTGTCCCGGAAAACTTTCCGGGGCGGGGCATGGCACAGCGAGCAGGACATTCTGGCGACAAACCGCAACTGATCGGTCTGGCCCGGCGCCGGGCCTTCGAGACCTATGTCCGCTTCGGACGACTGCCTGATGAGAGGCCGCGGCCCGCCGAGCGCAAGGCGATCGACCCTTCGGCGGCTACGCCGACGCGCCGCAAGGCCACCCGCTATTACGTCTGGCGCACGCGCGAAGATGACCGGGTTCGGGCGACCCATGCGATCCGCCACGGACAGATCTTTGCCTGGGCCGATGCACCGCCGGGCGGCCACCCCGGCACCGAACCTAATTGCCGCTGCTGGGCCGAGCCTTATTACGGCGATCCCGCCGTCCCCGACGCGCTGCAGCCGCTGCACCACAACTATCAGACCGATGCGACCGGCACTGCGCCTTGGGCCATCATTGAAACCCTGACACGGTCAGACGGCAGCATGGCGCAGAGCGTCGTCGTCACGCGCGATGGCACGCAAATCCATTCCCAATTTGCCGGTACAATGATCTCTCGGCAGGTCGCGCTGGCGACCGGCAAGACGGTACGCGTCGATACCAGCGCCGGCGTGCAGTTGGTCTATCTCGGCGATGATCGGCGGCCGCTATTTCAGTCGGCCTGGACAGCCAAGGGACCAAAAGTACTCCGCAGCGCCAAGACTGAGCGAGATTGCCGACCGCTTGGCAACGAATTATCCTCTGGCGACAATTTTCATCATCCAGGTGCGTCCGGGGCCATGACGACGATTGCCGAGGTCAAGCGCTGGACCCATCCGATTCTGGCCGAGCACCCTGATTTGGCGCTCAAGCCAAGAATGCTGTATGTGCGCCCGGTTCATCATATATTTTTGACCATCATGTTTGTGGGCGCCTCTGACCGGACGCTTCCCAGGCCGAGGGCAAACCACCGCCTGCTCTTTGCTCCCCCCTCCGCCCGCAGCAGCGACAATTGGAGCCGCGAACTAATGGCTGGCTGGTCCACCGATCCTGATTTCGCCGATCGGCTCGCCCGCGTCATTCGCGAGTCGCTGGCCAATACCCTGCGACCGCGAGGGTCGATCGAGGGCTTGTACGCTGCCATGGGGTCGAGCGCCAAGGACTGGGGATACGAGCTGGGGCGTCTATCGCACGCCGGCATTCTGCATGCCGTCGTTCTGGCGGCTTTGGGTCGTTTGGCCGAATCCTGCGCGGTAGCGCAGGCCCATGTCGACAACAACGAAGGTCCGCTGCTGGAAAGCCTTGCCAGACAGATGGATCGGGCAACGCGCGGCCGGCGTCACGAGCGCGCGTCCGCCCTTTCTGGCGCCAAGTTTAATCGCTATTTTCTTGGGCCGATGGACGAACTCAGGCAGTTGGTGGTTGTGACCAGGGCCAATGACCGCCAGGCCGTCGCGGCCCTGCTGCATCAGTGGGAACACGAGAGGGTTCAGCGTCTAGGGGTCGAGGATGCCTGGGAGCCAACGCCCTTCCCGCTTGAGCTTGGCCTGGGGGACCGACCCTAGCGCGACCCTACCCCAGACTCCCCCGCATCTGCTCCAGCGCATCCGCCGTCGAGCCGGTCGGCCGGAATTCCAGCCCCACGGCCCCTGCATAGCCCTGGCCTTCCAGCCACGCCAGCTTCTGCAGAAGCGGCAAACTCCCGCTGCCGGGCTGGTTGCGGCCGGGGTGGTCGGCGAGATGGACGTGGAAGATACGGTCGAGGCCGCCGGCGAGGACGACTTCGGGGTCTTCCTCCATCACCATGGAATGATACATGTCATAGGTCAGCCCGATTTCGGGCCGGTTGACGGCCTCGGCGATGGCCAGCGCCTCTGCGGTGCTGGTCAGATAATAGCCGGGGTGGTCGACGCGATCATTGAGCGGCTCCAGCGCCAGCCGCACGCCCGAGCCGGCCAGCACATCGGCCGAACGGGCCATGGCGGTGACCAACGCGTCGTGCTGGCGCGCGCGTTCGATGCCTTCAAGCAACGGCCCCGACTGGCAGATCAGGATCGGCGCGTCCAGCCGCATGGCGACGTCGCGGCTCTTTTCCAGACCGGCGAGGAAGCGATCGTGATCGCTCGCGCGCGTCAGTTCGGCAAAGGGTTCGGCGACGATGCCGGCCAGCTTGACGCCGGTCTGCCCAAGCGCGCGTTCGACGGCGTCCAGATCCTTGTTTGACCACAGCCAGAATTCAACCAGCTCGAAGCCGGCGGCCTTGGCCAGGTGGATGCGCTGGTCAAACGCGTCCGTCTCGGGGACGAACAGCATCTCAATGCAGGCAGATAATTCTGTCATCATGCCAACCGCGTGCCGCCGGCCATTTCGGCCAGAATGGCCCTGGCGGCAGCCGCCGGGTCAGCCGCTTCGATGACGGGCCGCGCCACCACCAGATGGCTGGCGCCTGCGGCCAGCGCCTCGGCCGGGCTCATCACCCGCTTCTGATCACCCATGGCGCTGCCGGCCGGGCGAATGCCAGGGGTGACGATCGACAGGCTCGGCCCCACGATATCGCGCACCATGGCGGCCTCGTGCGCCGAGGCGACCAGGCCCCCGATGCCAGCATCGCGCGCCTGCTGCGCCCGCAGCGCCACCAGCCCGGCTGTGTCGCGCGCAAAGCCGGCCTCCTTGAGGTCATTGTCGTCCATCGATGTGAGAACCGAGACGCCCAGAATGGTCAGGTCCGAGCCCGCCGCGCCCTTTACCGCCGCCCGCATGCACTGCGGATAGGCATGCACGGTCAGCATGGTGGCGCCGGTTTCGGCGATGGCGGCGACGCCTTTTTCGACCGTATTGTCGATGTCGAGCAGCTTGAGATCGAAGAACACTTTCTTGCCCGCTGCCAGGAGCGCCTTGCCCAGCGCAAAGCCATCGGCACCATAAAAGCACTGGTAGCCGATCTTGTAGAAGTCGACGCTGTCGCCCAGCAGCGCCACGATTTCCTCGGCGCGCCCGCG
>CAXBKI010000210.1:0-5639 GCA_963975955.1 uncultured Devosia sp. | reverse complement strand
GCTCGCGATCTATCTGGCGAAGGCCTGCGGGGCGAAAGTCACCGGGCTCAACGTCTCGCCCGACCAGATGGCGGCGGCGCAGGCGCTGGTGGCCGAGCATCCCGATTGCTATGTGCAGACCCATCTCAGTGAAAACGCCGACGAGATCACGCTGTCGATGCAGCTTTATCCGGACTCGCCCGATTATGCGGGCATCTATGAGGATTACGGTCTGCTCGGCCCCAGGACGCTGCTGGGACACTGCATCCATCTCAACCATCGCGAAACGGGCATCCTGGCCGAAACCGGCGCGGTGGCGGTGTTCTGCCCGACATCGAACCTGTTCCTGGGTTCGGGCCTGTTCGATCGCGAGCGGCTCAGCCAGCATGGCGTGCGCATCGGGATGGCAACCGATATCGGCGGGGGCACCAGCTTTTCCATGCTGCGCACGCTCGACGAGGGCTACAAGGTGCTGCAATTGCGCGGGCAACGCCTCACCCCGTTCAACGCGTTCTACATGATCACCCTGGGCAATGCCCGCGCCCTGTCGCTCGAGGGCACAATCGGCACCATTGCGCCAGGCTGTGCGGCCGACCTGGTGGTGCTCGATGCTTCGGCCACGCCCGCCATGGCCATGCGCATGCAGACGGCGACCGAGCTCGTGCAGGAGCTGTTCCTGCTCCAGACCCTGGGGGATGATCGCGCCATTGCCGAGGTCTATGTGGCTGGCGCAAGGATGAAGTCAACTTTAGGCGGGTTGTGAGAGGCGCGGGCATGGCCTAAATCTCTGGCAATTCAAGAAGGAAGAGCCTCATGAGCGACTATCAGACGAAATCCGGCCTATCGGTGCATTCCCTGCTGGTGGACTTTGTCGAGAATGAAGCGCTCCGTGGGCTCGATGTCACCGCCGATCAGTTCTGGACGGGCTTTGCCCGCATGGTGGCGGACCACATGCCGACCAATGCGGCACTGCTGGCCCGGCGCGATCAGTTGCAGGGCCAGATCGATGAGTGGCACCACAGATATGGCCCCGTCGCGAGCAATCCGCAGGGCTATGAATTCTATCTGCGCGAGATCGGCTATCTGGTGCCCGAGCCGGGCGATTTCACCATCGAGACCACAGGGCTTGATCCCGAGATCACCACGCTGTGCGGCCCGCAGCTCGTGGTGCCGGTGTCCAATGCCCGCTATGCGCTCAATGCCGCCAATGCCCGCTGGGGCAGCCTCTACGACGCCTGTTACGGTACCGACGTCATTGCGCGCGAGGGCGAGCTGGCGCCTGGCAAGGCCTACAACCCCGCCCGCGGCGCCGCCGTGGTCGCCCGGGTGGCCGAATTCCTCGATGCCAGGTGGCCGAACTCGTCATCGAGACGGCCTCGGGGCCCGTGACGCTGCAGGACCGGCAGGCCTTTGTCGCCCATGGCGATGGCGGCGGCGCCGACAAGGCCGAGATTGTGCTGCGCCATCATGGCCTGCATGTGATCCTGGCCATCGACAAGGGCAGCGTCATCGGCAGTGCGCATGCCGCCGGGCTGAGCGATGTCATCGTCGAATCGGCGCTGACCACGATCCAGGACTGCGAAGACTCCGTGGCCGCGGTCGATGCCGAGGACAAGGTGGGCGTCTATCGCAACTGGCTGGGGCTGATGAACGGCACGCTCGAGGAAACCTTCGAGAAGGCCGGCAAGAAAATGACCCGTCGCCTCAAGAAGGATGCGGTCTTTACCGCCGTGGATGGCAGCGACCTGGTGCTCAAGGGCCGGGCGCTGCAGCTGGTGCGCAATGTGGGCCACCTGATGACCACCGATGCGGTATTGCTCGATGGCAAGCCGATCGGCGAGGGGCTGATGGATGCGGCGGTGACGGTGCTGTGCGCCATGCATGACCAGGTCAACAGCAGCACCGGCGCCATCTATATCGTCAAGCCCAAGATGCACGGCCCCGAGGAAGTGGCCTTTGCCTGCGCCATCTTCGCCTCGGTCGAGGCCATGCTGGGGCTGGCGCCCAATACCATCAAGATCGGCATCATGGACGAGGAGCGCCGCACCTCGGCCAATCTCAAGGCGGCGATCTACGAAGCGCGCGCCCGGGTGTTCTTCATCAATACCGGGTTCCTCGACCGCACGGGCGACGAGATCCACACCGCCATGGAGGCGGGGGCCGTGCTGCGCAAGGACGAGATCAAGAACGAGCGCTGGATCGCCTCCTATGAGGACCGCAATGTGCTGATCGGGCTGGCCTGTGGCCTGAGCGGCCGGGCGCAGATCGGCAAGGGCATGTGGGCGCGGCCCGATGACATGGCTGCGATGATGGCGGCCAAGGGCGCGCATCCCAATGCCGGCGCCAATACCGCCTGGGTTCCCAGCCCGACCGCGGCGACGCTGCATGCGCTGCACTATCACGAGATCGACGTGTTCGCCGCGCAGAACCGCCGCCACAATGAGCAGCTGCCGGGGTTGACCGAGCTGTTCTCGATGCCGGTGCAGGTGCCGTTCTCGCTCAGCCGCGAGGAGATCACGCGCGAGCTGGAAAACAATGCGCAGGGCATTCTGGGCTATGTGGTGCGCTGGGTGCAGCAGGGCGTGGGCTGTTCCAAGGTGCCCGACATCAACAATGTCGGGCTGATGGAAGATCGTGCCACCTGCCGGATCTCCTCGCAGGCGGTGGCCAACTGGCTCCGGCATGGCCTGGTGAGCCGCGATGAGGTGACCTCGGTGTTCGAGCGCATGGCGCTGGTGGTGGACCGGCAGAATGCGGGCGATCCGCTCTATCGGCCGATGGCGGAGAATTTCCAGTCGCTGGCCTTCAATGCGGCCCTGGACCTGGCGCTGCACGGGGCGGATCAGCCCAGCGGCTATACCGAGCCGCTGCTGCACGCTGCGCGCCGCAAGGTCAAGGCGCGCGACCGGAAGTAGCCGCAGCACACCGCACCATGAGGTCTCCCTAACCTCCCTCCGCGAACGCATCGCAACGGCAGATTGGGCTCGCTGCAGCAGACCTCATCCTGAGCCTGTCGAAGGATGAGGTCGTGGCATTGGGGTCTCCCCGCCTCAGCTGACGAAGTCGAACTTGTCGACGTCGAACAGGCCACGGTCGGTCATCTTGAGATGGGGGATGACCGGCAAGGCGAGGAACGCCACCTGCAGGAAAGGCTCGGGCAGCACGCAGCCGAGCGCCAGCGCGGCATCGCGCAGGATGTGCAGGTCGTGCGACACGGTCTCGAAAGGCTCCAGGCTCATCAGGCCCGCCAGCGGCAGGGCGAGTTCGGCCGTGACCCTGCCGCCATCGGCCACGGCAAAGCCGCCACCCAGTTCGATCAGCCGATTGACCGCGACAGCCATGTCCGCGTCATTGGCGCCCACGACCGTGATGTTGTGGCTGTCATGGCCAACCGACGAGGCGATGGCGCCGCGCTTCAAACCAAAGCCGGTGACGAAGCTGCGGCCGATATTGCCGTTCTTGCCGTGCCGCTCGATCACCGCCACCTTGATGACATCGGCATCCAGATCGGGCTGCAGGCCGCGCTCGGTGGTGGCAAGGGTGGCTTCCTCGCGGAAGGTCAGGATCAGGCCGGGACGTACGCCGATCACCGCAATGCTGTTCTGGCCCGGCCGGGGCTCGGTGACGAAGCTGTCGGCATTGACCGGGGTCGCTTTCATCGAAGTCAGGCCGACGGGCGCGACGGGCTGGCGGGCGTCGAACAGCGCCGGAACCACCAGGCGGCCACCGGTGATCACGTCCGAAACCGTGCAGTGTTCAAGACTGTCGAGCAGGGCGATATCGGCGCGCCATCCCGAGGCCAGCAGGCCGCGATCGGTGAGCCCGAAAATGCGGGCCGCCGAATGGCTTGCCGCGCGGTAGACATGGTGCAGGGGCCGGCCCATGGCAATCAGCCGGCGGATGGAGCTGTCCAGGTGCCCCTCCTCGGCGATGTCGAGCGGATTGCGGTCATCGGTGCACAGCGCCACGAAGCTGGAGGTGTTTTCGTCCAGAATTTCAGCCAGTGCTTTCAGGTCCTTGGAGACCGAGCCTTCGCGGATGAGGATCGCCATGCCCTTGGCCAGCTTCTCGCGCGCTTCGGCGGCGCTGGTGGCCTCGTGATCGGTGCGGATGGCGGCGGCCAGATAGCCATTAAGGGCCATGCCGAGCACGAGCGGCGCGTGCCCGTCGATATGGCCACCCTGGAACGCCACCAGCTTGGCCAGAATGTCCGGGTCGGCGTTGAGGACGCCGGGAAAATTCATCATCTCGGCCAGGCCGATGACCTTGGGATGGCTGCGGAAGGGCGCGAGATCGGCGATCTCGAGCGATGCGCCCGATGTTTCAAAGCCGGTGGCCGGCACGCAGGACGACAGGTTGATGCGCACATCCATCACCGTCTGCTCGGCGCTGTCGAGGAAGTAGCGAATGCCCTCGGCACCCAGCACATTGGCGATTTCATGGGGATCGCAGATCACCGTCGTGACGCCATAGGGCAGCACGCAGCGGTCGAATTCGAGCGGCGTAACCAGCGAGGATTCGATATGCAGATGGGTGTCGATGAATCCGGGCACGGCAAATCGACCGGCGCCGTCGATCTCGGTCCTGCCCTCATAGCGGGCATGGGTGCCCACGATACGGTCGGCAACGATGGCGATGTCGGTTTCGGTTATTGCGCCGGTGATGACATCGAGCATGCGCACGTTCCTGATCACCAGGTCGGCGGGAGTTTTACCCTGGCCAGCCATGATCATGCGGGTGAGGGTTTCAGCAGAAGTCATCAAACGATCCTGGGTATGGGGCGCGCCACGGTCGGCGTCTGCGGGTCTGGGGTCAAGCCCCGGCGGAACTCTGCCGGGTGGCGCACGTTGGTTATGCAAGCACAAAGGAGCGCGTCATGGAAACCTACGATCCCAACAAGTCCGGAACCGATGTCCGACAGGCCAATCCCCGCAAGATGAACCTGCGGGTACTGGTGGGCTCCCTGGTGGGCGTGGTCGTGCTGTTCGCCGTCATCTATCTGGTTTATTCGCTCACGCAGTCTGCCCCCAGCTAGGGGGTAATATCAGGCGAGGCCGGGATTGGCCACGCCGTCCAGCCGGGGCGAAGGTGACGCTGGCGTAACGGTCACGGCCTTGTTGCCGGCGTAAAAGCAAAACTGGTTCCTGCCACCAGCCTTGGCCTGATAAAGCGCCTCGTCGGCCCGCTTCTGCAGTTCGCTCTGCAGGCTGGCATTCTCGGGGGCAGTGGCAATGCCGATACTGACACCGATCTGAACGCTCCTGTCGTCGAGCTGAAACGGCGCCGACAGGGCGCCGAGCACCCGCTTGGCGAGCATTGCAGCATCGGACGGGCCGGCAATGGACGTCTGCAGGATGGCAAATTCATCGCCACCCAGCCGCACCAGCGTGTCGGTGGGGCGCAGAATATTGGTGATGCGGCCGGCAACCTGGCGCAGCAATTCATCGCCCGCCTCGTGGCCCAGCGTATCATTGATCTGCTTGAAGCGGTCGAGGTCGAGCGCCAGCAGGGCAAAACTGCTGGCGGTGCGCGGCAGGGTTTGAAAGGCGTGGTCCAGGCGATCGCGGAACAGCGTGCGGTTGCCCAGGCCGGTGAGCGGATCGTGCAGCGCGCGGTGCTGGGCGTCGACGCGTTCGGAATGCAATTGCTTGCCGACGCGG
>CAXBKI010000209.1:0-5670 GCA_963975955.1 uncultured Devosia sp. | reverse complement strand
TTCATGTCGGAAACGACAGCGAATGAGCCATTGGCGCCACGGATCTCGATCTCGAGATCCCTGACGTCCAGCACGGGAGCCTGGGACGCGGCTGTTTGGGCAATCATCGCTGTCGTTTCCTTGCTTTCAGCGTCGCGGACGGGCCGCAAAGCAAACGCTTGATCAGTCGGTCGCGCCGTCGAGATTGCCGACCATGTACGCATAGTCGCCGCTCTGCACGAGGTTGCGGGTGAGGTGCTGCATGATCATCACGCCATTGGCGAACGGGGTCTTGATCTCTTCGAGCACCTCGAAATTATAGGGGCTGACGACCCGGCCGAGCAGTTGGTCGCCGGTGATGACCTCGCCATTGGCGGGCGCCAGCGTCTCGATCCAGCCGCCCTGGCTCGGGCGGATGCCGGCGAGCTCGGTGACAACGATCTGCTTGGGATTGGGCAGCACATCGCCCGGAATGACACCCTTGCTCCGCAGCATGTTGAGCACGCCATCCACGGTCCGCTTGATATAGGGGGTCTGGTCGACAATGCCGCCGCCCAGCTCGATAACCGCAACCGGAATGTTACGCGTATCGATGGTCACCGATTTGGTCGTGCCGCCAAACACCGTGCCCTGCTTGTTCTCGACCGGACGGTAAAGCAGCTTGGAGCCAAAGGCCCGCGAGAGCTCCTCATCGTTCCAGATATAGACATAGTCCACGGTCGGCCGGTCGGTGCCGCTATGCAGGTCGATATGCATGTCGATGACATTGAGACAGTGCTCGGTCAGGGCATGGGCCAGCTGCTGGCTATAGGTGCCCCTGGGATTGCCCGGGAACTGGCGGTTCAGATCGACCTTGTCGATAGTGGCAAAGCGTTCATTGACGGCAAAAGCCGATGGATTGGCCACCGGCAGCAGCAGGATGCGACCCTTGATTTTCATGTCCTTGAGCAGGCGGAACAGCTCAAGAATGGCCTGCGAGCCAGTATTTTCGTTGCCGTGGATCGACGCGGAGATGCCGACGGTAGGACCATCCTCCTCGCCCACCAGCTCGTGCATGAACAGCACGGCATCGCTGCCATCGGCATTGGTGGTGAACTTGGGCCGCAGCTGGTTGATGGACTTTACCATTCGCATTCTTCCTTTGGTTATTTGGCCTTGGCGGCCTTGTCGCCGCCGCGAGACAGCTGGCGCGGATCGAGAACGTCCCTGAGCCCGTCGCCCAGGAGGTTGAAACCGAGCACGGTGACCATGATGGTCGCGCCCGAAATGATGGAGAGCCAGGGCGCGTCGCGCATGAACTTGGTGCCATAGGCAAGGGTCCAGCCCCAGGTGGGTGTCGGCGGCGGCAGGCCGAAGCCGAGAAAGCTCAGCGCCGATTCAGCGATGATCGCGGTGCCCAGCCCAAGCGAGGACAGCACGATGATCGGGCCCAGCGCATTGGGCAGAATTTCCTTGAACAGGATGCGCGCCGGACTGGCGCCCAGGGCTCGCGCCGCCTGCACATAGTTCTGCTCGCGCAGCACCAGCGTCGTGGCACGCACGACCCGGGCATATTCGGTCCAGGCCACCACGATGATGGCAAAGGATACGTTGAGCACGCCCGGCCCCAGCACCGCGACGATGGCCAGCGCCAGCACGATGGCCGGAAAGCCCAGGAAGATGTCGGTGATCCGCATCAGCACCTGATCGACCCAGCCGCCGAAATAGCCGGCTACCAGCCCCACCACCGTGCCGATCAGCGCCGAACAGAGCACCGAGATGATGGCAATGGTCAGAGAGACCCGCGCGCCAAAGACGAGGCGGGACCACAGGTCGCGGCCGAAATTGTCAGTACCCAGGACATGCTCGAGAGTCGGCCCCGCAAAGCGGTTGCGCATGTCCATCTGCTCGACGCCATGCGTGGCCACATAGGGCGCAAAAACGGCGCAGAGGATGATGAACAGGGTGATGAGCGCGCCGATGACCAGCGAGGTATTGCGCAGGGCTTTTGGCAGTTGCATGGCGGTTACCCGAGCCGGATGCGCGGATCGACCGCGGCATAGAGAAGATCGACGGCCAGGTTCACCAGCGCATAGATGATGGCGAAGGTCAGCACGATGCCCTGGATCAGCGGCAGGTCGCGCTGGGAGATCGTCGCAATGGTCAGCTGGCCGAGCCCTGGCCAGGCGAAAATGGATTCGGTGAGCACGGCGCCGCCCAACAGGGCACCGAAGCGCAGGCCGATAACGCTGAGTACCGGCAGCAGCGCATTGCGCAGCGCGTGGCGCACCACCACCCTGCCCCGGCGCAGCCCCTTGGCGTAGGCGGTTCGCACGAAATCCTCGCGCAGCACTTCGAGCATGGACGCCCGCACCAGCCGCGAGATGATCGCCGCCGAATTGGCCGCCAGCGCCAAAGCCGGCAGCGCCATATGGGTGAGGGAGTCCCACAAAACCTGCGGCCGCCCGGTCAGCGCGGCAAACGCCGCCTCATGCAGCGGCACGCCGCGGCCTATCGCCGGCAGCCAGCCCAGCTGCACCGCAAACAGCAGCATCAGCAGCAGGCCCAGCCAGTAGACCGGCATGGAGACGCCCAGCTGGGCGAACAGCATGGTCACCGTATCGATCCAGGAGCCCTGCCGAATGGCGGCGAGCACGCCCAGGGTCATGCCGATGACGGTGGCCAGCAGCAGCGCCACCACGGCGAGCTCTATCGTGGCGCCCAGGCGTCCGGCAATGATCTCGGCCACCGGCTGGTTCTGGAAGATCGAGCGGCCCATATCGCCCTGCAACAGGGCGGCGAAATAGTCCCACAGCCGGATATACCAGGGGTCGTTCAGCCCCAGCGCATTGCGCAGCGTGATGATGGCCTCGGGCGTCGCGTCCTGCCCAAGCAGCACCGCGGCCGGGTCGCCGGGAATTAGCAGCAGCAGGCCGAAGGTCACCACCACCATGCCAATGGCCATGGGAATCAACAGCAGCAGCCGGCGGACGACATAGGCGATCATGGCGTCGGCTCCCTCGTGCTTTGGACTACGTCAGCCAATGACCACATCCTCGATTCGGCGGGGATAATGCGTCATGCTGTCGGGTCCCTCGGCCGTGATCAGCACGGTGTCGGCAATGCGGTAACCGGCAAAGTCCGGCACGAAGATCGCCGGCTCGCTCGAGGTGATCATGCCCGGCTCGAGAATGGTCTGGTCGCCTGCTTCCACCCAGGGCGCCTCGTGGAACATGACGCCCATGCCATGCCCGACCCGGTGCAGCAGATAGTCGGTCATGCCGCTGTCGCGGATGAAAGCCAGTGCCAGGTTGTCGGCCGAGGCGCAGGTATGGCCGGCGATCAGCGCCGCCGTTGCCATGCGCTGGGCCTCATAGGCCACCGCATAATGCTCGCGCTGCACGGCGCTGGGTTCGCCGATGAACAGCGTGCGCTCGCTCTCTGCGGCGCGGCCACCGACGCGGCAGCCCAACGACAGGATAATGCTTTCCCCGCGCTTGACCGGATTGCCGGTCGGCATGCCATGGGGAAAGGCGGAACGCGCGCCCGAATAGACGAGCCCGCTGGCCAGTCCCTGCACCAGCATCAGGTCGGCATGTTCTTCATGCATGATCTTCATGGCGTGGCGCGAGACGAAGGACTCGATCTCGATCTCGCTGGGCAGCGTGCCGCCGGACGCCATGGCGTCGGCAATCAGCCCGACCCCGGCAACCACCATGGCGTCGGAAATCCGCGCCGCCTCGCGGTGCAGCGCGATTTCCTCGGGATATTTGATCAGTCGCATCTGCTGCACGAGGTTGCTCGGCACGCAGTGCGCATGGGGGAAAGCCGCCTCGATCTGGCCCACCCGCGCCAGCGAAATGGCGTGGCTATAGGCCACGGTGCCCTTGAGGCCTTCAAAGGCCCGGCCGAGTACGCTGAACGCGCCGTCGACACCGGGAAATTCGAAATAGATGATCGGCTCGGCGGCGATGTTCTGGTGCGCCGCATGGCTCTCTTCGAGCTTGGGCAGGAGCAGCCAGGTGCCCTGCTGGCTGATCGCAAACACGACCGGACGCTCAGTGGTATAGTGCGAAAAACCGGTCGTATAGATGACGTCGTCATTGGAATCGAGCAGCAGCAGGTCGATGCCGGCGCGCGCCATGCGGTCCCGGATATCGGCATGCACCTTGGCGTAATAATCGTGACCGAGGACTTGGTGAAAGGCCATCTGTGCTCTCTTGGCAATGTCTGAAAAGCCGGCCGGCATCACGTTGGCGATGCCGGCCGCAGTCGTCAGGAAATCAGTCGGTTAAGCCGATCAGACCACGCAGATTGCCGCGCGGGGTCGCCTGCACGGTGACCGGAATGTCCTTGGAATAGAACATCTGGTAGCCCTGGGCCGAGAGGATGTAATAGGGCAGCTCTTCGGCCAGGATCGTCGCAGCGGCTTGATAGTTCTGCGCCCGCTCAGCCTGGTCGAGCGTCGACCGGCCCGCCTGCAGCAGCGTGTCCACCTCGGGGTTGGAATAGCCGCCCCAGTTGGTCGAGCCGCCCGTGGTCAGCTGGGCAAACATCAGCCGGTCGGGATCGACGATGTTGAGCCAGCCGAGCAGCGCGATCTGGTGCATGCTCTTCTGCACGTAATTGGTCGAGAACGACGGCCAGTCCGAGATCTGCGCCGTCGCCTTGACGCCGGCCGATTCAAAGATCGCCTGCAGATATTCTATGGTCTGCACGCGGTTGGGATCTTCGCTGTGCGTCGCCAGCGTTATCGCCAGGTCTGCGCCATCCTTGTCGAGCACGCCATCGCCATTGCTGTCGCTCCAGCCCAGCTCGCCAAACAGGGCAACGGCGCCCTCGATGTCGAAGGTCGGCTGGCTGATGGTGTCGGAATATGCCCAGGACGACGGCAGGATGATCGAATGGGTGACTTCATCGACGCCCTGGTAGATGTCGTTAACGATGGTATCCTGGTCCACCAGCATGGCGAAGGCCTGCCGCATCTTGGGATCGCTGAGCAGCGGATCCTTGGTGTTGAAATTGAGATAGTTCACCCCCAGTCCGGCCGTGATGACATTGCCGAAGCGGTCATCTGCCGCGAGGCGTTCGATGTCCTGCGGCGACAGCGGCGACTGGATCACGTCCAGGTCGCCGGCCTCGAAGGCCTGCGCCCGGGCCGAATTGTCCCCGATGATGCGGATGGTGACATTTTCGATCTCCGGCGCACCGCGCCAGTAGCTGTCATTGGCCTCCAGCACGATTTCGCTGCCACGGTTCCACGATACCAGCTTCATCGGGCCGGCGCCGACCGGGCTCGTGGCAAGATCGGCACCGCCTTCGACCAGCGCCTTGGGCACGATGCCGATATCGAGATAGCTCAGCAGCGGCGCATAGGGCGCACTCAGTGTGAACTTGACGGTGAGAGGATCCACCGCCTCGACCGCGGTGATGGGCGTATAAAGCGCGCGGGCCGGTGCGTTGAAGTCGGCGTCGATCATCGAGCTATAGGTGAACACCACGTCTTCGGCGGTCAGCGGGCTGCCATCGGAAAAGGTCAGGTCGGAGCGCAGCTTGAAGATGAAGGTCTGCGGATCGGGATTTTCCCAGCTTTCTGCGAGATCCGGAACCGGTTCCAGCGTCGGGGTGATATGCACCAGGCCTGCATAGATTAGATCGGCGGTGCGCGAAGCAGTGGTGTCACGCGTGAGACGCGGATCAAGCGTGCCGGCA
>CAXBKI010000208.1:0-5691 GCA_963975955.1 uncultured Devosia sp. | reverse complement strand
CCTCGGCATAAAGCTCGCGCGCAATGGACTTGGCGGGCTCAGCCGCGGGGAAGAGACGATCAGGGTGCAAGTGTGTCATGCAGGTTTATTGCCACGAAGCGCGGGCGGAATCAACAATCTTCCATACAAGATGGAGCTGTCGACATTTTATGTAAATTAACTGCGCTGCGAGGATCGCATTCGTCGCGGGACGATGCGGGATTATCGTGCTGGCAGCGGGTAAGAATAGCGCAAAGCAGCGACCCAAAGGCACAGCCGGTCCATGACGGATCGGCGGGCAAGGGGACGACTGAACATGAGCCAATCTGGTATTGATCATTCGAGCGGTGGCCTGAACAGGGCGCGCCAGCACATGCCGGCCGGCAGCCATTTGCAGCATGCCCATGTGATGCTGGTAGCGGCAAGTATTGCTGCGGCGGGCATCGTGGTGGTTGCGGCCACAGTGGTGACAACCCTGCTCTAGCCGGCTACGCCTGACGGCAGGCGCGCGCCCTGCACCGATGCGAAGCGGGTGCGGGCTGGCGCGGGCCAGTGGCGGCACTGCGGCCAGCTCGCGGACATCGCTTCATCCATGCCGTTCCGACCTGCCGCACAAAACAACAGGCGCGCCTGGCGCCATGTTGCCCGTGCGGGAACAGGATCAGGCTGAGCGTTGGCCGGATACGCCTGGCGTCTCGCGCTTTTGGGCGAAAGCGCGCAGCAATTGGGTGGCATCGGACGCCGAACAGGGGCGCGCGTAGAGAAAGCCCTGCCCCAGCTTGCAGTCCAGGCCGGACAGGGCCGCCGCCTGATCGGCAGATTCGATGCCCTCGGCAACGATGGCCATGTTCAGCTTGCGGGCAACTTCTATGACGCAACCGACAATGGCCGCGCTGGCCAGATCGGTGCCGAGGCGATCGATGAACGACTTGTCGATCTTGATGACGTCGACCGGGAAACTCAGCAAATGGGTGAGCGAGGCAAAGCCCGTGCCGAAATCGTCCAGCGCGACCAGCACCCCGCGCTGGCGCAGGGCACGGACAGTCTTTGGCACCAGATCGCTGCCGCCCATAAAGACGGCCTCATTGACCTCGAGCGCCACGTGATGGAGGGGGACACTGGCCTCGCCAAAGGTCTTGACGACGCGCTGCTCAAGATCGCCGCGCAAGAAATCACCCGATGTGACATTGATCCCCACATGCTGGAAATCGATTCCGAGATCGAGCCAATGGCGGACGTCGGCGGCGACCTGCTTGAGGATCTGATCGGTCAATTGCCAGGCGATGCGCGGATCGGCGAAGGCGGCATGGAACTCGCCCGCCCCGGCAATGCGACCATCGGGCATGCGCATGCGGGCAAGTGCTTCGAGACCCACAATCTCGGCGGTATCCAGGCGGACAATGGGCTGATAGTGCGCCAGGATGCGCCCTTCAACCAGAGCGAGATCGACATCGCGCACCATGCGGGCGCGTTCGAGCATGGAGGTGCGGAGTTCGGGGACATACCCGCCGCGCCGAATTTCCTTGGCGTGGTAGAGGGCAAAATCGGCGTTCTGGCGCAGTGCAGTGCCATCGATCCCGTCAGGGCCAAACAGCGCCCCACCCAATGTCACGTGGGGATCGATGGTCTGCCCCTCGGCCTGGATGAGCCCCCGTACCGCGCCGATAACCGAATGGGCCGCATCGGAAAGGCAGGTTTCAGAAGTGCACTGGGGGACCAGGATGGCGAACTCATCGCCGCCCAGGCGGCAGGCGAGCAGGTCGGGGCGCGCCTTGCTGATGCGCTGCGCGATGGTCCGGATCATCAGGTCGCCAAAGACATGGCCGACCGTATCGTTGACGATCTTGAGGTGGTCGATATCGACGAGCAGCAGGGCAAAAGGGGTCTGGCGCGCGACAGCCTGCGCCAGCATTTCCACGAAATTGCTGCGATTGGGCAAATCGGTGAGCGCGTCGTAATAGGCGAGCCGATGGCTGTGCTCGCGCACCCGGTCATGGTCGATGGCGAGCGCGCACAGATGCAGGCAGGTCTGGACGATGTCGGTCTCGATGACGTTGGGACCGCGACAGGTGCGGTAATAGATGGCGAAGGTCGCCACCACCTGCCCGTCCTTGCCGCGGATAGGACTGGACCAGCAGGCGCGCAGCCCCAGGGGCTGGACCAGGCCGCGGAAATCGTCCCAGAGCGGGTCATTGTCGATGTCGGTGACAAACACGGGCTGGTTGCGGTAGGCCGCCGTGCCGCAGGAGCCCATCCTGGGGCCCGCGGGCAAATCGACAAGCGCCGCGGAAAACGAGGCGGGCAGGCTGGGAGCCGCCAGCGGCTGCAATAGGCCCGCGTCATCCACGACCAGAATGGAGCAGAAGGCGCCGGGCGCCAGGGCCTCGGCGCGGCGACACAGCAGGTCGGCAATTTCATGCAGCCGTTCACCGCGGGCAACCGCTTCGAGCACCTCGGTTTGCAGGTGCAGCAACAAAGCACTGTCGGTGACCATGACACCTCTCGCCGGTCGCTTCAGGCTGAAAGCGCTCCGCCTCCAGTTCCTCAAAGGAACGATTGTGCCGCATAACACTGAGACAGTCGTTAAATGCCATGGTTAGGCAGTTGTTAGCGGTTCGGTTGCGACAGGCTGGCTGCGGCCGCGGCTGAGAGGGTGGCATCAACATAGCCAGATCATCCCCTCGGGACGAGACGGCTGATCCCGACACAGGGTTATCCAGCGCCGGGATCGGTGGGGCGATGCCGAGCAGACCAGGGGGTCACCGGCTACCGAAGCCGCCGCGGCCCCGCGCCGGGCGGGGCCACTCCATATGGGCAATCAATCGGGGTCGGCGCCTTCAACTGCCGCTGCGTCGGCGAGTTTGGGGCGCAGGTAACGACCGACAACGATGGGCAGGATGAAGCCGACAATGGCCAGGGTCCAGAGCGCGATCGAGAGGGGCGACGCCACCAGCGCCATCACGTCGCCATCGGAGATCGTCATGGCCCGGCGCAGGTTCTTTTCCATCTGATCGCCCAGCAGCACGCCCAGAATAACCGGCACCAGCGGTACGTCCAGCTTGCGCAGCACCCAGCCGATCACACCGAAGGCAATCATCACCATCAGATCGAAGGTCGACCCCGAAACACCGTAAATGCCGACAAACGACACCATCGCAACCCCAGGCATCAAATAGCGGGGCGGGATCATCAGCAGGCGCACGAAGAAGCCGACCATGGGGATGTTGAGAGCAAGCAGCATGAAATTGCTGATGAACAGGGCGGCAATCAGCCCCCACACCACATCGGGATTGTTCTGGAACAGCAAGGGGCCGGGGGTGATGTTGAGCGAGAGCAGCACTGCCAGGAGCACGGCGGTGGTGCCCGAACCAGGCACGCCAAGCGCCAGCATGGGCACGAGCGCGCCGCCGGCGGCCGCATTGTTGCCTGCCTCGGGCGCCGCTACCCCGCGGGGATCACCCTTGCCAAAGGTGCCGTCCTTGTCCTTGAGCCGCTTCTCGAAGGAATAGGCGATGAACGAGCCAAGCGAGGCGCCGGCGCCCGGCAGCACGCCGGCGAGAAAGCCCAGAAAGGTGCCGCGGGCCATCGAGCCCGAGGTCTGCTTGAGCATGGCCAGGGGCGGGGTGATACGGCCCAGCTTGATGCTGCCGCTGCCGCCGGTGGCTTGCGCGGTGCCGCGATGTTCTAGGAAAGTGAACACCTCGGACAGGGCGAACATGCCGACAATGGCGACCAGAAAATCGATGCCGTCGTAGAAATGAACTTCCCCGAAGGTAAAGCGCGGCACGCCCGTCTGTCCGTCAACGCCGATCATGGCGATGCCCAGGCCGAGCGCGGCGGCAAAGGCGGCCTTGGCCTGGTTGCGGCTGGCCAGGCCACCCAGAGTCGCGAAGGCCAGGGTGAACAGCGCGAAATACTCTGCCGGGCCGAACAGCAGGGCGACCTTGACCAGCTGCGGCGCCAGGAAGACCAGGCCCCAGGTGGCAAAGAACGAGCCGACAAACGAGGCAATGCCGGAAATCGACAGCGCTTCGCCGGCCTGACCCTTGCGGGCCATGGGATAGCCATCCAGCGTCGTCATCAATGCCGGTTCGTCACCGGGAATATTGAGCAGGATGGAGGAAATGCGCCCGCCATACATGGCCCCGTAATAGACGCTGGTCAACAGGATGAGGGCCGGGGCCGCGGGCAGGCCCAGCGAGAAGGCGAGCGGAATGAGAATGGCGACGCCATTGGACGGCCCGAGGCCGGGCAATGCCCCGATGATGGTGCCAAGGATGCAGCCGATCAGGGCCAGTCCCAGGCTCTGCCAGGTCAGGGCAATCAGGAAGCCGTCCGCGAGAGAATGAAGGGAATCCATGTCTATGTTTCTTTCAAGCCGGGCCTAAAAGCCCCAGGGACCTCTGGCGAGGGAGAGTCCCAGGATGATGCGGAAAACCAGGAATATGCCGCCCGAAATGACGAGCCCGGCCGCGACGGCCTTGAGCGGCGGCGTGCCGAGGCGCCACGACAGAAACGCGCCGCACACCGCCGTGGTCAGCACAAAGCCGGCGATCGGCAGAAACTGGGCATAGGCAATCAGGGCCACCACCGCGACGCCGATTTCGAGCAGGCGCGGCAAAGCCGGCCAGATCGGCTCGTCATCGGGACGGACCAGCATGGCGGCTGAGGCCAGCGCAATGACAATGGCGATGACAATGGGAAAGGCGCGCGGGCCCAATGGATCCTGGATGAAACTCTCCTTGATCAGGAAGGCTCCCCAGATAATGAGCCCGGACAGCGCCAGACCGGCGATTCCAAGCAGACGATCACTAGCATGCTTCATCGTCTTCCCCTGTGACATGAAACCAAGAACCCAGCGGGTTCGACAAGACGGGCCCGCGACCGGGGTCGCGGACCGCAGCTGTGTGGCGCGATCTATTCGATCAGGCCGATTTCTTTGGACAGGGTGGCAATGCTGTCGACCGATTCCTTGACGAAGGCCTGGAAGTCGGCGCCGCGCAGGTCAAGGGGGGCCAGGCCATTGGCTGCCATGGCGGCCTTCCACTCCTCGGAGTCGTAGACAGCGCCGATCTGCTCGACCCAGAAGGCGTAAGCCTCTTCGGACATGTGGCCGGGGGCATAAAAGCCGCGCCAATTGGCGCCGATGGCATCAACGCCCTGTTCGCGAGCGGTCGGGTAGGCGGCAAAATCGCCTTCCAGACGCTCGGGCGCCAGCACGGCAATCACCTTGATGTCGCCCGAATCCACAAAGCCCTTGGCCTCGGAGGCATCGCCGGTAAAGGCCTGGACGCTGCCGGCCAGAAGCTGGGTGACAGCCTCGCCACCGCCATCGAAGGCCACATATTTGACGCTGCGCACGTCATCAATGCCGAACTTCTTGGCCGCGATCAGCACCTTGAGATGATCCCAGCCGCCAACGGCCGAGCCACCGGCAACCGAAACGCTGGCCGGGTCGGCCTTGATCTTGTCGAGCAGCTCGGGAAGCGTGTTGATCGGGGAGTCCTTGGCGACGGCGATAATGCCGTAATCGGCACCAACCGAGGCCAGCCAGCGCACCTGGCTCATGTCGTTGCCGGGGAAAGCGCCCTGCGCCAGCCGGGTGGAGGTCGCCGACGAGGCCGCGACGATCAGGTTGTTTTCGGCGTCGCGCTTGTTGACCACTTCGGCGAAGGCCACGCCACCGCCGCCGCCGGCAAGATTGGTGACCTG
>CAXBKI010000207.1:0-5700 GCA_963975955.1 uncultured Devosia sp. | reverse complement strand
CGGCGCCGCATAGGCCGGGCACCATGCCATGTCTTCTGGCTCGAATGGGTGCTCGCAGATCGAGCACGTGACCGACGCCAGTGTCTGCCACTGCTTGCGCGGCTTGCGGGCCAGATAGTATTTGCCCTTGGTGAGCCAGGCCAGCGTCGGCGACGCCGCAAAGGCAACAACCAGCGCCACATAGGACGACAGCGCAGCAGCCATTTCCCCGAACAGCCCGAAATGGGCGGCCAGCGCAATCGCGGTCGCCAGCAGCATGGAGCCCACGCCTACCGGGTTGATGTCGTAGAGATGTGCTCGTTTGAACTCGATGCCCGGCGGCGCCAGACCCAGCGGCTTGTTGACGAACAGGTCGGCCGAGATCGAGCATAGCCAGGCCATGGCAATGATCGAAAAGATGCCCAGCGTCTCCTCAAGCAGCCGGTAGATGCCCAGTTCCATCAGCAGCAGGGCGATCGCCACGTTGAACAACAGCCACACGACCCGCCCCGGGTGGCTGTGGGTCAGGCGGGAGAAGAAGTTGGACCAGGCCAGCGAGCCGGCATAGGCGTTCATCACATTGATCTTGAGCTGGCTGATCACCACGAATACTGCCATCAGCATCAGCGCCAGAAACTGGTTGGGGATCATGTAGCCGAAAGCCACCGCATACATGTATCCCGGCTCCGAGGCGTGTTCCGGCGACACCCCGCTCGACAGTGCCAGATAGGCCAGGAACGATCCGGCCAGCAGCTTGGGTGCCCCCACCACGACCCAGCCGGCCCCTGCCAGGAAAATGGCCGCCTTGTGCCGCCACTTGCTCGCGCCCTCGGCCGGCAGGAAGCGCAGAAAGTCTACCTGTTCGCCGATCTGCGTCATCAGGGCCAGGATCACCGCCGAGGCAGCACCAAACTTGGCCAGTTCGAACGGCGCAATGCTGCCGGCCACCCCCTCGGGTGCCCCCAGCCCGGCAAAGCCCCGCCACAGGTCGAACTTCTCCCAGTCGAGAAAGGCGATGAAGAAAAACGGCAGGATATTGAGCACCAGCCAGATCGGCTGGGTGATCAGCTGAAACCGGCTGATCATCTGCACGCCATATGTCACCAGCGGGATCACCACCACCGCGCTGATGATGTAGCCCAGCCAGAGCGGGATGCCGAACGCCAGCTGCAGCGCACTCGACATGATCGAGGCCTCGATGGCGAACAGGATGAAGGTGAAGCTGGCATAGATCAATGAGGTGATCGTCGAGCCGATATAGCCAAAGCTGGCGCCTCGCGTCAGCAGGTCAACATCCACACCATGCCTGGTGGCGTAGCGCGCGATCGGCAGGCCGATGAACAGGATCGCCACCGACGCCACGACAATGGCGATGATCGCATTGGTCGTGCCGTAGCTCAGCGTAATGGCGCCGCCGATGGCCTCCAGTGCCAGAAACGAAATGGCGCCGATCGCGGTTTGCGAAATGCGATCATTGGAAAAGCGCCGTGCCGACTTGGCAGTGAAGCGCAGCGCATAGTCTTCCAGGGTCTGGTTGGCGACCCATCGATTATACTCGCGCCGAATGGGAATGATGCGTTGTCGCGCCATAAGCCGTCTAGTTGTTAATCAGTTTCGCCGACCGCACAATAATTCGCCAAAGCATCGTTAGCATGGATTTGCCGGGAAACACTAGGTTTTTGAGCCCCTTATCACGGCCAGTCGCCCCGCCTCGAGCAAAAGCTACGTCAATCGACGTATAGGGTCCTGTTAACAAACCATCCCACAGTCCCTCCAACAAGCGCCTCCCTTGGCGGCTTGGGGCACATCTGCATAGAGGGACGATCACATGAAGAATTTCGGCGCGAGGAGCGCTTTGCTTGCTGCGGCCATGGCCAGCGGCATTTCCATGACGGCCATGGTTCCCGCATCTGCTCAGGACGACACCATCAAGGTCGGCGTCCTGCACTCGTTGTCGGGAACGATGGCGATCTCCGAAACCACGCTCAAGGACACCATGCTGTTCCTGATCGACGAGCAGAACAAGAAAGGCGGCCTGCTGGGCAAGCAGCTTGAAGCCGTGGTGGTTGACCCGGCGTCCGATTGGCCGCTGTTCGCGGAAAAAGCCCGCGAGCTGATTTCGGTCAATGGCGTTGCTGCCGTATTCGGTTGCTGGACCTCATCCTCCCGCAAATCCGTGCTGCCCGTCTTCAAGGAACTGAACTCCATCCTGTTCTATCCGGTGCAGTATGAAGGCGAGGAATCCGAAAAGAACGTTATCTACACCGGCGCCGCTCCCAACCAGCAGGCCATCCCGGCTGTCGACTATCTGATGAGCGAAGACGGCGGCAGCGTGAAGCGCTGGGTCCTTGAGGCCACCGACTATGTCTACCCGCGCACCACCAACAAGATCCTCGAGCAATACCTGCTCGACAAGGGTGTTGCCGCCGAAGACATCAAGATCAACTACACCCCGTTCGGCTTCTCCGATTGGCAGACCGAAGTGGCTGCAATCAAGGATTTCGGTTCGGCCGGCAAAAAGACCGCTGTGGTCTCCACCATCAACGGCGACGCCAACGTGCCGTTCTACAAGGAACTGTCCAACCAGGGCGTCTCGGCTGAAGACATTCCTGTCGTGGCCTTCTCGGTCGGCGAAGAAGAACTCGCCGGCATGGATACGACCAATCTGGTCGGTCACCTGGCTGCCTGGAACTATTTCCAGTCGGTCGATACCCCGGAAAATGCTGAGTTCATCAGCGCCTGGCACGCCTATATCGGCGACGACACGCGTACCACCAATGATCCCATGGAAGCGGCCTATATCGGCTTCAACCTTTGGGTGAAGGCTGTGGAAGCCGCCGGCACCACCGACACCGATGCCGTGCTCAAGGCCCTGGTTGGGCTCGAGGTACCGAACCTGACCGGCGGCACGGCAGAACTCCTGCCAAACCACCACCTGACCAAGCCTGTGCTGATCGGCGAAATCCAGGACGACGGCCAGTTCGACGTGGTGTGGCAGACTGAAGCCGAGGTCCCCGGCGATGCATGGTCCGACGTGCTGCCGGAAGACAAGGGTATCGAAGCCGACTGGACCGATCCGCTGACCGGCTGTGGTCACCTCGACACCGCGACCAACACCTGCGGCGCAGCGCCCGCATCCTGATCAACCGTCCAAACCTGGCGAAGGCGCACCATGCGCCTTCGCTCCTTGAACTCGACCCAGGGCAGCAAAGATGACAATTGGCATATTAAGAGTAATCTTCACCTTGGTCGCCCTGGCCTTTACGCATGGCGTCGCGTCAGCTCAGAGCGGTGACCTGAGCAGCCTTGTCGATGCCCTCGCGCCGGGTAGCTTTTCAGACCGTGAAGCGGCAATGAATGCCCTGGTCGCAACCGGCGACGAGCACGTTCCCGCCATTCTGCAGGCCCTGGCCGACGGCGACCTCTATGTTCGCAAGGCCGATGGCACGGTGCTGTTCGCCAGGAAAGCGGGCAGCGACTACGCCCTCACCGACGTGCTCGACGGCACGGACCTCGGCGTGGCCAGCAGCAGGGAAATCGACAAGGTCAAGGCCAACAACAATTTGCGCGGCAAAATCCGCACCGCCATCGGCCGAATGACCCTGCTGAGCGCTGACGAGACCAAGCGCCTGTCGGCCGCCCAGAGTGTACTCAAAAATGCCAATCCCGACATGATGGCGCTGCTCGATGAAGCCCTGGCCAGGGAGGCCGACCCCGAAATCAGGGAGACCATGGAACTGGCGCGTGCCGTCATGGTGCTCAAATCCGACACCAGCTTCGAGGACAAGCGGGCCGCTGTCGATCTTGTCGTCTCCAAGGGCGATCGCGCCGCCCAGACCGTGCTCGTCAACCAGCTTGATGCCGCTCCCGACGATCTCAAACCGGTGATCCAGGCCGGCATCGATTCCATCGGCCGCAACCTTGCCCTCTGGGATATCGGGTAGAACCTGATCTATGGCATCTCGCAGTCCTCCGTGCTGCTGCTGGCCGCCATTGGCCTGGCGATCACCTTTGGCGTGATGGGCATCATCAATATGGCGCATGGCGAAATGGTCATGCTGGGAGCCTATGTCACCTTCGTCGTGCAGGAATTGCTGCGCAGCTTTGCCCCCGGGCTGATGGATTACTCCCTCGCTATTGCCGTGCCGACTGCATTCCTGTTTACCGCCTTGGTCGGCATCGCCATCGAGCGTAGCGTTATCCGCTGGCTCTATGGCCGCCCGCTTGAAACCCTGCTGGCGACATGGGGCCTGTCCCTCATTCTGCAGCAGTCGGTCCGCTCGATCTTCGGACCCACCAACAAGCTGGTGTCGCCGCCCAGCTGGATGACCGGCGCCTTCGAGCTCGGCGGCCTGACAATCACCTGGAACCGGCTTTGGATCGTGGTCTTTGCACTGGCCGTTTTTCTCGTCCTGCAGATTGTGCTCAACCGCACCCCCATGGGCCTTCAGATGCGGGCCGTAACGCAGAACCGCCGCATGGCGTCCGCCATGGGCATTCGTACCCCCTTCGTCGACGCCATGACCTTTGGCCTGGGATCGGGCATTGCCGGCATGGCCGGCGTCGCGCTCAGCCAGATTGACAACGTGTCGCCCAATCTCGGCCAGGGCTACATCATCGACAGCTTCATGGTGGTAGTATTTGGCGGCGTGGGCAATTTGTGGGGCACGCTGATCGGTGCGCTGACGCTGGGCGTCTCCAACAAGATGCTTGAACCTCTCACCGGCGCCGTACTCGGCAAGATCATCATTCTGGTGCTGATCATCCTGTTCATCCAGCGCCGGCCCCGGGGCCTGTTCGCACTCAAGGGACGGGCTATCGAACAATGATCACCCAATTCATCCTGCGCGCCCTCGACAAGAAGGCTATCTGGCTCGTCGCCATCCTGATCGCTGCGGCCATCGCAGTGCCGATGCTCAACCTGCTCGTGCCGCCGGGCGCCCCGTTTCACATACCCAATTATGCAGTCCCCCTGTTTGGCAAATATCTCAACTACGCCATGCTGGCGCTCTCGCTCGACCTGGTCTGGGGTTATTGCGGCATTCTCTCGCTCGGCCACTCGGCGTTCTTCGCCTTGGGCGCCTATGCCATGGGCATGTATCTGATGCGCCAGATCGGCACCCGGGGCGTCTATGCCAACCCCACGCTCCCCGACTTCATGGTGTTCCTGAACTACAAGGAACTGCCCTGGTTCTGGCTGGGCTTCGACATGTGGTGGTTCGCCTTCATCATGGTGCTCGCAGTGCCCGGTTTGCTGGCTTTCATCTTTGGCTGGTTCGCTTTCCGCAGCCGCGTCACCGGTGTCTACCTGTCCATCATTACCCAGGCCATGACCTACGCCCTGCTGCTGGCCTTTTTCCGCAATGATCTCGGTTTCGGTGGCAATAATGGTCTGACCGACTTCAAGGATATTCTGGGCCAGAACGTCCAGGCCGCCACCACCCGGGCGGCCCTGTTCGCCGCGTCGGCCTTTGCGCTGGCATTGGCGGTGGTCATCTGCTCGGCCATCGTCAACTCCAAGCTTGGCAAGGTCATGATTGCCGTGCGCGATGCCGAAAGCCGCACCCGCTTCCTGGGCTACCGCGTCGACAATGTGAAGCTGTTTGCCTTTGTCGTCTCGGCGGTCCTGGCCGGCATTGCCGGCGCGCTCTATGCGCCACAGGTGGGCATCATCAATCCGGGCGAGTTCGAACCGTCCAACTCGATCGAAGTGGTGATCTG
>CAXBKI010000206.1:0-5719 GCA_963975955.1 uncultured Devosia sp. | reverse complement strand
CCCAGGCATCCTCGGACTGGCGAATCGAGAGGTGATCGAGCCGGGTCATGGCCAGAAAACGCTCCGGATAGACGCGGCCGGAATGGGGCGAATTGAACACGAGCGGCGCCAGCAGCCGGCGGGGCCGGATGGTCTCAAATGCCGGCTGATCCCAATAGTCGGACCGCACGCTGCCTCCCCGAATGGGCGCCCGTTGCCGGCGCGCGATTGATTTGTGCGCCAGTGTCGCCGTTTGTGACAGAATTGTCCACATTCTCGCGATATTGCTAACGAGAATCGGGTTGCGTTTGCACAACGGCAAACTTCGCTTAAACATCGCGCCCTAGAATGCGACTCAAGCCCCGAACGGCCGGAGAGAATCAATGAAGCGAATTCTGCTCGCAGAAGACGACAACGACATGCGCCAGTTCCTGACACGGGCGCTGAAAAATGCCGGTTATGAGGTGGTCTCGTTCGATAACGGGCTGAGCGCCTATGAGCGCCTGCGCGAAGAGCCGTTCTCGCTGCTGCTGAGCGATATCGTGATGCCCGAAATGGACGGCATCGAGCTGGCGCGGCGCGCCACCGAACTCGATCCCGACCTCAAGGTTATGTTCATCACCGGCTTTGCCGCCGTGGCGCTCAATCCCGACAGCGACGCGCCCAAGGATGCTTCGGTGCTGAGCAAGCCGTTCCATCTCAAGGATCTGGTCAACGAGGTCGAACGGCTGCTGGCCGCCTAGGAAATTCCACGGTGGCGGCCATCCAGCATGGGCTTGTGCGCTTCGGTGCTCACGTACCGATATAGGCTCCGCCATGGCCCGCAGAGCTACGCTCTGTCTGAGTCACCACAGCGAATTTCCCCAGAGTTCCAACTCTTCGATTTTGCCCCCTTGACCCCCCAATGGGTTTTATGGTCTATCCGCGCCACTGGCAGAGCTTAAGGGTTCTGCCTTCCCGGAGAGATGGGCGTATAGCTCAGCGGGAGAGCACCTCGTTGACATCGAGGGGGTCACAAGTTCGATCCTTGTTACGCCCACCATCTCTCTAGAAGACTTTCGCCATTGGCGATGGGAGTATAGCTCAGCGGGAGAGCATTCGCTTCACACGCGAAGGGTCACAAGTTCAATCCTTGTTACTCCCACCACTTCTTTTTCGTGATGCCGGTCTGCAAACGGCAATCGGCTGCGCTTCCGGTGCTCACGTACCAAAGCGTACGCTCCGCTTATAGCCCTGCGAGCGTAGCTCTCCGGGCGTTCTTCGCTTGAGAAGGTCCACTGGACCTTCTCAAAGAAAGCTCATCACTCTCGCCGATCACCGTTTTCGACTCGGCCTGACGAAAAAGGCCGACTGCGAGATCGTGCATACGGCATTTTCGCATCGCCTTGACCGGTTCGCAGACAAATGGTGCCCCACGTCCCATCGCGGCCGTTTGCGATTTGCCTGCCTGTCAGCCATTGGCCTGGGCGTGATTGGCGCGGGAGCGGTTGATTGCCGGGCTGTTGCGGCTGGCCCATTCGGCGATGCCGGCCAGCGGGATGCGCAGTTCCATGCCCATTTCGGTCAGCTCATAGTCCACGCGCGGGGGGATGATGGGGGTGACCGTGCGGGTCACCAGGCCGTCGGCCTCAAGGTCGCGCAGCGTCTGGGTCAGCATCTTTTGCGAGATACCCTCGAGGTGCCGCTTGAGCTCGGAAAAGCGCATGGGCCCATTGGTCAGGGCAATGATGACATGGATGGTCCAGCGCGAGCCAATGCGGCCCAGAACGTCGGCGAGGGGGCGGGCGATGCGACTGCATTCTGCGGCGCTGTGCGGTTTTGTTTCGGTGACCAGGCTTTCCAAAAGGTGCCTCCAGTAAACAATTAGTGCCGTCTTGCGGGCGGTTTCGACAGGCACCAATATAGTGTCAGTTACCCTTGGTGACTAGCTTCCTGTTCGTACCTATCACGAAAAATTTGAGAGATTTTCATGAGCAAGCCCAAGATCGGCATCATCATTTCCACCACCCGCGAGGGCCGCTTCGGCGAACGGGTGGCGCGGTGGGTCGCTGACCAGGCCGCCAGCCGCACCGATATCGAAACCGAAATCGTCGACCTGCGGGACTATCCGCTACCGTTCTTTGACGCGGTGGCATCACCTGCCTATGTACCGATCGAAACCTCGGAAGCCCGCAAATGGGCCGGCAAGATCTCCGAGCTGGACGGCTACATCTTCATCACCGCCGAATACAATCACTCCATTTCCGGCGTGCTGAAGAACGCGGTGGATTTTCTGTTTGCCGAACCCAATCGGAAGCCGGCCGCCTTTGTCGGCTATGGCGCGGTGGGCGGCGCGAGAGCTGTCGAGCAGTTGCGCATGATCGCGATCGAACTCGACATCGTTCCGCTCAAGAAGGCCGTTCACATCAATATGGAGCCCCTGATCGGCATGCTGCGCGAGAGCAAGGACTTCGCCGATTATCCCTATCTGGCGCCCACGGTGGTGACGATGCTCGACGAGCTTTCGTGGTATGCGCACACGCTCAAGGCCGGCCGCCAGGCCGCCGAACGCGACGCGGCCTGAACGCGCCTACCACATGGTCTGCCTGGCCCGCTCGGGCCAGGCCTTGTCGTAGCTGTCGCCGCCCACTTCGTTGTCGGTCATGGCGGCCAGGATCTGGCCCGGCGTGGGCAGGGTGGCCGGATCGATGTGGCGGGCCGGATTCCACAGCTCGGACCGGATGATGGCGCGGGCGCACTGGAAATAGAGTTCATCGATCTTCATGACGATGACCGAGCGGGGCGCCTTGCCATCGACGGCAAAGCTCTCGAGCAGGGCGGGATCGATGCTGATCCGGGCGCGGCCATTGGCGCGCAGGGTGGTGCCCGAACCCGGCAGCAGGAAGAGGAAGGCGCAGCGGGGGTCACGCACGATGTTGCGCAGCGAATCGATGCGGTTATTGCCGCGGCGGTCGGGCATCATCAGCGTGGTGTCGTCGTGGATGCGCACGAAGCCGGGCTGATCGCCGCGCGGGCTGCAGTCAATGCCCTCGGGGCCGATGGTGGCCAGCGCGGCAAAGGGGCTGACCTCGATCAGGCGTCGGTATTCCGGTGTCATGGCGTGCGCCACCTTGGTGGTGGACGCCGGGGCCGGCGCGGGGGTGTAGATTGCCTCGAGCTGATCGAGCGAGGTCAGGTAGGTCATGGGGGCCTCTTGCGCCGTTCCGGGCGAAGTGATGGGAAGGAGTCTAGGAGCTGGATGTAACTGATCCTATATTGCCGGCGAATGACAAGGCGACAAAAGGAGTAAGGCCATGGATGCCCATGCTTTCAAGGTAACCCGCACCGATGCGGAATGGCGGGCCAGACTGACGCCGGAACAATATCAGGTGATGCGCCAGCACGGCACCGAACGCCCCGGCAGCTGCGCGCTGCTGCACGAAACCCGGCAGGGCACGTTTACCTGCGCCGGCTGCGACAGCCCGCTGTTCGAGGCGACGCTGAAATTCGAGAGCGGCACGGGCTGGCCCAGCTTCAACGACCCGGTGCCCGGCTCGGTGGAAAATACCGAAGACCGCAGCCACGGCATGGTGCGCACCGAGTGCCACTGCGCCACCTGCGGCAGCCATCTGGGCCATGTGTTCCCCGATGGTCCGCCGCCGACCGGCTTGCGCTACTGCATCAACGGCGTGGCGCTGAATTTTGTGCCTGCTGAATAGATCGAAGGCCCCGGAGCGATCCGGGGCTTTTTTTGCAGTGGGCGACTAAGTGCCACGACCTCGTCCTTCGACAGGCTCAGGATGAGGTCTGCTGGGGATTTCGAGATCTACTGGGGATTTCGAAGTCTAACCAGGATTTCTGAGTAGACCTCATGGTGAGCTTGTCGAACCACGAGGTCGTGCCCCTAAGTTCCCCGTGGCTTGGCGCGTGCCGTGGGGCGGGCTTTGGCGGGGTCGTCGGGCCAGGGGTGGCGGGGGTAGCGGCCCTTGAGATCCTTGGCGACGTCGGCCCAGGAGCCGGACCAGAAGCCGGGCAGGTCACGCGTGGTCTGGATCGGCCGGTGGGCGGGCGAGAGCAGCACCAGCAGCAGGCGAATGCGGCCATTGGCGATGGTGGGGTGGCGGGTGACGCCGAACAGTTCCTGCACCCGGATCTCGATGGCCGGGCCGCCCTCGACCGTATAGTCGATCGGCACGGCATTACCGGTAGGGGCGGTGAAGTGGCTGGGCAGCAGGGCTTCGATGGCCTGGCGGCGGGCATAGGGCAGCAGCAGGTCGAGTGCGGTCCGCAGCTGTTCGCCGGTGATTTCAGACAGTCTGGTGAGGCCAAAGAGGGCCGGGGCGAGCCAGTCTTCGACCGTCGGGGCCAGGGCGGCGGCGCTCAGATCGGGCCACTCATCGCCCAGGGTGGTGTGAAGGAAACTGGCACGGGCGCGCCAGGCGGCCTGCTCACGGCTCCAGGGCAGGGCATCGATGCCGCGGCGGGCGGCGGCCTGGGCCAGCAGGTGCGCGGCGGCCTCGGGATCGTCGACCGGCACGGGTTCGTCGGCCAGTTTGAGAGCGTCGAGCTGGCGGGTGCGGCGGGCGCGGACGCTGGCCGAAGCGGCGTCAAAGCTCAGTGTCGTGCTTGACGTGATGCGGTGGGCGAAGAGGGTGTCGATGGTCTCGCGGTCCAGCGCGGCAGCGGCGCGGATGCGGCCGGTGGCAGCAGCGCCGGTGATGTCGGTGACCACCAGAAAGGGCTCACTGGCGAGGGCGTCGGTGGTGTCCAGGCTGGCCTGGCGGCCATTGGCGAGGCGGAATTTGCCGCGCGGGCCGGCAGCCTGGGCAACGCGATCGGGGAAGGCCCGGGCCAGGTGATGACCGGCGGGCAGGTTGCCGCCAATGCCGCCGCCGGCCAGTTTGGCCCAGCGGGCGGCCAGTGTCTTGGCGTCGGCGGCGCGCTTGCCGGCCTCGCGGCGGAAGCGGTCGAGGCGGTGGCTGAGATCGGTGCCGTCGCCGCCCAGGCCGCGTTCGCCGATGAGGACGGCCAGTTCGGCGGCGGTGCGGGCGTCATCGTCGGCGGCAGCGGCGACCACCATATGGGCGAGGCGCGGATGCAGCGGCAGGCGGGCCAGCGCCTTGCCATCGGGCGTGATGTGGCCAGCGGCGTCGAGTGCCTCGAGGCGCTGCAGCAGGGCGACGGCCTCGGCCCAGGCGGGCGCCGGCGGGGAATCGAGAAAGGGCAGGGCAGAGGGCTCGCTGACGCCCCAATTGGCCAGGTCGAGCACCAGATTGGCGAGGTCCGCGGCAAGGATTTCGGGCGTGTCGAAGGGCGCCAGCGCGGCGGTCTGGCCTTCGTTCCACAGGCGGATGCAGATGCCCGGCGCGGTGCGGCCGGCGCGGCCGCGGCGCTGATCGGCGCCGGCGCGGGAGACGCGGGTGGTGGCAAGGGTCGTGAGGCCCGTGCCCGGCTCGTAGACCGGCACGCGGCGGAAGCCGGAATCGATGACGATGCGGACGCCGTCGATGGTCAGCGAGGTTTCGGCGATGGAGGTGGCGAGCACCACCTTGCGGCGACCGGGTTCGGCGGGGCGGATGGCACGATCCTGCTCGGCAGGGGTGAGCTGGCCGTAAAGCGGGGCAATATCGGTATCGGCGGGGACGCGACCGCCCAGGCGCTCGGCGACGCGGGTGATCTCGCCCTGGCCGGGCAGGAAGACAAGGGCGGACCCCTCATGCTCGCGCAGGGCGGCGAGGACGGCGGCGGTGACCTGGTCATC
>CAXBKI010000205.1:0-5725 GCA_963975955.1 uncultured Devosia sp. | reverse complement strand
GGATCGCCGCCCCGCCGAAGAACTGGGCGCTGACGGGTTCGTCACCAAGCCCTATGCCAATGCCGATGTCGTCGGTGCCGTGCGGCAATTGCTGAGTGGCCTTGGTGGAGCGGCGTAAGCTCATCGCCAGCATGTTTGCGCTGACGCTGTTTGGCGCTCTCCTGCTGCTGCCACCGCTGGTTTATCTGTTCAATCAGCCCATCAGCCATTTCGGCGTGCCACAGATTGTCATCTATCTTTTCGCGGTCTGGCTGCTGCTGATCGTGGGTACGGCGGCGCTGACGCGGCTGTTGCCATCCGAAGCCGGTGTGCAGAGCAACGGTACGGAGACCGACTGATGCTTTCGGCGGACTACGTCATCGCCACCGCCGTTGGCTATGTCGGCCTGCTGTTCGTGCTGGCGTTTTTCGGCGATCGCCGCGCCCGCTCGCACAAGAAGTCGTTCCTGCATTCGCCGGCCGTCTACACCCTTTCCATCTCGGTCTACTGTACCAGCTGGACCTTTTATGGCGCGGTCGGCAATGCGGCGCGCAGCGGGCTGGAATTCCTGACCATCTACCTGGGACCGACGCTGGTGTTTGTCGGCTGGTGGTTTCTGCTGCGGCGCCTGGTCCGTATCAGTCATAACCAGCGCATCACCTCGCTGGCCGATCTGCTGTCATCGCGGTTCGGCAAGTCCAACCGGCTCGCCGTGCTCGTCACCTGCATCGCCGTGATCGGTATCGCGCCCTATATCGCGCTGCAGCTCAAGGCCGTGACCTCGTCAATCCAGGCGGTCGCCGGCTCATCCGAATTCGGCCAGGGCAGCCTGGCCGGCATCGATGATGTCGGACTTGCTTTCGGCATTGCCGCTGCCATGGCGCTTTTCACCATCCTGTTCGGCACCCGCCATGTCGACGCCAAGGAGCAGCATCACGGCGTGGTCGCCGCCATTGCCTTTGAAGCCGTGGTCAAGCTCACGGCATTGCTGGCGGTCGGTGTCTTCGTTGTCTACACCGGCGGCGGATTTGAGGGCATTTTCAGCCGGGCTGCCGAAATGGGCGTCGGCCCCAAGCCCGACAACAGTTTTGACGACCGCTGGCTGACCACGATGGCGCTGTCAGTGGCCGCGATCGTCTGCCTGCCGCGTCAGTTTCAGGTGACGGTCGTCGAGAACTCCGATGAAGATCATCTCCGCGTCGCCAGCTGGGCTTTCCCAGGCTACATGCTGCTCATGAGCCTGTTCATCCTGCCCATTGCCATGTTCGGGCTGACGGTGATGCCGGCGGGTTCAAACCCCGACATGTTCGCGCTGACCCTGCCAATGGCCTTTGGCCAGGACTCCCTGGCGCTGTTCGCATTCATCGGCGGGTTCTCCTCGGCGACCTCGATGATCATCCTGGAATCCATCGCGCTTTCGATCATGGTATCCAACCACATCGTCATGCCTCTGGTCCTGCGCTTCAGTTCGGGAGAGCGCAGCGGGGACGGGCAGGGCGTCAGCCACCTGCTGCTGGTGGCGCGGCGGTTTTCGATCATACTGATCCTGTCACTTGGCTTTTTCTACTTCTTCTTCACCCGCGATTCCGACGCGCTGGCGCCGATCGGGCTGATTTCCTTCACCGCTATCGCCCAGTTCTTCCCGGCGGTGCTGGCTGCATTGTTCTGGCGCGACGCCTCGCTCAAAGCGGCGACGGCGGCCATTGCGGCGGGCTTTGTGGTGTGGGTGTGGTGCAGCTTCCTGCCCTCGTTCGAATCCGTCTCGCCGCAGGTGGCCATGCTGCTCGATGACGGCCCCTGGGGCATTGCCTGGCTGCGGCCGGAGGGGCTGTTCGGTCTTGAGGGGCTGGACCCGCTTACCCACGCGGCCCTGTGGAGCCTGACCATCAACGTGGTCACCCTGACCGTGGTGTCGCTGTTCACCACCCAATCGACGCTGGAGCGGATTCAGGCCACGCTGTTCGTGGACGTCTTCCGCCGTCGTCATGCCGCTCAGGGCAATTTCGTGCGCGGCTCCGCCACGGCCAATGACCTGTTCTTCGTCGCCGAGCGGGTGCTCGGCGAAAGGCGGGCCGCGGCCCTGTTCGAGACAGCCGCCCGCGAGAGTGGTGTGGATCCCGACCGGCTCGAACCATCGTCGGAGTTCATTGGCAGGCTGGAGCGCGAACTGGCCGGTTCCATTGGCGCGGCATCGGCGCATGTGATGCTGTCCAAGGTCGTTTCCGGCAGCGATGTTTCGCTCGAAGAGGTCATGCAGATGGCCGACGAGACCCAGCAGGTCATCGAATACTCCCAGCAGCTGGAAAAGACCTCGGCCGAACTGCGGTCGACTGCGCAAAAGCTCGAGGACGCCAATGTTCAGTTGCGCGAACTGGACAGCCAGAAGGACGAGTTTCTCAGCCAGGTCAGCCACGAAGTGCGCACGCCGATGACCTCGATCCGCTCCTTCTCGGAAATCCTGCTCGAACCGGATGGTATCGATGATGCGCAGCGGCACCATTTCGTTTCGACCATTCACCAGGAAAGCCTGCGCCTGACCAAGCTGCTCGACGAAATCCTTGATCTTTCCGCCCTGGAGCGCGGCGAGAGGGCCTGGGACAATGTCCCCATCGACGCCGAAAACGCGCTGGACCGTGCGCTGCGCGTCTGCGACGCCTTGCTGCGCGAGCGGGGCATGCGCGTCGAACAGGGAGAGCGCGCCCGACCCACCATGGTGGATGGCGATGCCGACCGGCTCTGTCAGGTGTTCATCAACCTGGTATCCAATGCCGTCAAATACAACGACACGTCGCAGCCGGTGCTGCGCGTGAGCTCATCGGTCAAGGGCGGCAGCTATATCGTGGAAATCGCCGATAATGGCCCGGGCATCCCCAAGGGGGAAAGAACCCTGATCTTTGAAAAATTCTCGCGCGGCAAGCATGGCTCCAGCGACCAGAGCGGTGCCGGATTGGGGCTGGCCATCTCGCGTCAGATCGTGGCGCGCATGAGCGGCACGCTCGAACTGGTGCAGGGGCCGCTGCCCGGGGCCTGTTTCCGAGTGCGGCTCGACGTCATCCGCTAGTAGTGGCCGGAATCGGGAATATTGAGAATGTGGCCGCAGGCCTTGCAGTGCACGGCATCGGGATCGTGCTTTTGCAGGCCGCATTCCGGGCACGGGAAGTGAACCTTGTTGGGCCGGAAGATCGATTGCGCCAGTCTGACAAACAGCGAGATGCCCACGATCATGATGCAGATCGAGGCCAGCTTGCCCCAGGTGCCGGGCAGGGTGATATCGCCGAAACCGGTAGTGGTGACGGTCGCCACCGTGAAATAGAGGGCGTCGACATAGCCTTCCAGTCCCTCGTCTCCCCGATTGGAGAAGGCGGTATAGACAAAGCCGGTGACCACGAACAGGAACACCAGCAGGTTGATGACTGCCTGGATCGTCTCGCGATAGGTCAGCAGGTTGCGCTTTTTCAGCGGCCGCCAGAATGTGGCGCTGCGCGTAGTGGTCCAGAGCCGCAGGATGCGCAGAAAGCCCACATTGAAGAACATGGTGGGGAACAGCAGGGTGATGAGGATGAAGATGTCCAGCACCACCGGGATCTGCCGGAGCCAGCGACCGATATCGGTCGCCGCCAGGGCGCGCGCCGTCAGATCTGCCGCCAGCAGCAGCGCGATCGAATAGTCGATCCACAGGAAGGAATCCTTGCCGCGCAGCAATGGCGAGGCGATGAAGAACACGATGATCGCCAGATCCACCACCAGCACCGAGAACTGGAAGCGCTGCGCCTTCGGCGACTGGCTGTGATAGAGCAGGCGCAGGGTGCGTCGCACGCCGGCAAAGCCGCTCGGCGGCGCGCTATCTTCGGACGCCGGCTTGTCTTGATCGCTACCCATACTCAACTCACTTGTCAGCCTGCCAATGCGGGCGCAAGAGACTGTTCCCTTTCATGTTCCGACAATCAAGGTGTCTACCCATGTCTATCGCCGTTTATGACCTGACAGTGCCAGTCTTTACCCGCATGCTGACCAATCTGCTGGCCATCATGGACAAGGCCGAGGCCAATGCCGCCGAGCGGAAGTTCGACACCGCCGTGCTGGCCGAGGCCCGTCTGGCACCCGACATGATTCCCTTTCGCGGCCAGGTGATGATTGCCACCGACCACGTCAAGGGTTGCGTCTCCCGGCTGGCCGGACGGGAAGTGCCATCCTGGCCTGATACCGAAAAGACCTTCGAGGAACTGCGCGCCCGCATCGGCAAGGCCCTTGATCTGCTGGCCACCATCCAGCCGGCCGATCTCGAGGGCAGCGAAACCCGCGAAGTGATGCTCAAGCTGGGCGGTAACGACGTGCACCAGAACGGCCTGGACTATGTCATGCACCGGGCGCTGCCGAACTTCTACTTCCACGTGACAACGGCCTACGCCATCCTCCGCGCCAATGGCGCCCCCATCGGCAAGCGCGACTATATCGGCTAGAGCATGGCGGCCAGCCCCTGCCGCAGCGGGTCTCCCGCCGCAGCAGGGGCGCGTCAACTCCCCCGGAAAAAACCGCGCTGTCTGTTGCCCATCCGGTTTGCAGGCGCTATTTGCACCGATCAAGGTCCGTTCCGGTCCAGCGTGAGGCAGCAATGAAACTGGCATTCGTCATACCCGCCTATAATGAAGAGGCGTTGATCGGCAAGTGCCTGGAGTCGGTGGTTGCCGAGGTGGCGCGGGCGGGTGCGGATGCCCAGATCATCGTCGTCAACAATGCCTCGACCGACCGCACCGGCGAAATCGCCCGCAGCTTCCCCACCGTTCGCGTCGTCGATGAGCCCAAGAAGGGTCTGGTCAACGCCCGCGATGCCGGCTTTGCCGCGACCGAAGGCTTTGAACTCGTCGCCAATATCGACAGCGACACCATCGTGCCGGCCGGTTGGCTGGATACCGTATTTGATCAGTTTGCCCGCGATCCCAAGCTCGTCTGCCTGAGCGGCCCCTATGTGTATTACGACATGAGCGCCTGGAACCGGTTCCTGGTGAACATGTTCTATGGCCTGACCTACCTGATCTACATTCTCAATCGCTTCGTCCTGCGTGTCGGTTCGGTGGTGCAGGGCGGCAATTTCGTCTTCAAGCGCGCGGCCTGGCAGCAGGTTGGGGGCTATGACCGCAGCATCGACTTTTTTGGCGAGGACACCGATGTGGCCGTGCGCCTGTCCAAGGTTGGCGCCGTCAAATGGACGTTCGCGCTCAAGATGATGACATCCGGCCGGCGCCTGGAAAAAGAGGGCGTGTTCCGCACCGCCGGGACCTATACGCTGAACTTCTTCTGGGTGACGTTTCGCGGCAAGCCCGTCACCAAGAACTATACCGATATCCGCCCGGACTAGATCCGGCCTGTCGGGACAGCTTGCCGGCTCCGGTCATATCTCGTTAAGTTTTCCTGCAGAGACAGAATCATTGGATGCTGTCCTGCGCTAGACTAGCGGCGCCGCATCATGCGGCAGGAACGGGTTGACCATGATTATCCCGAGCCAGCTTCCCCAGATCGTCACGGCAGCGCGCAGCGGGGCTTTGCAAGCCCTTGCCTTGCAAGCCGGGCAGGTGCTCGACGGCAGGGTCATCGGCCCTGCGCCCAATGGCGCCACCCAGGTGCAGATCCAGGGGCAGTTGCTCAACCTGGTATTGCCGCAGGCCGCCGCGGCCGGTGATGCACTTCGCTTTGAAGTGCAGGGCTCTGGCGCGCAGCTGCGGCTGGCCCTGCAGGTAGCCACAGCCAA
>CAXBKI010000204.1:0-5727 GCA_963975955.1 uncultured Devosia sp. | reverse complement strand
GGTCTTGCCCAGGGAAGCGCCATCACGGCGCATCAGTTCGATCGTGACCATGCCGGTGGTCAGAAGGATGGCGCCATGCAGGCCGATGATGGAAAGCACGACAGGCAGCGCCTCAACGCCGTAGGCACGCTGGATGATGGGCAGGCCGACCAGAACGGTATTGGTGAACATGCCCGAAAAGCCGACCGAAACGGCGACGCCGGGCGTGTTGCCAAAGCCGCGCAGGGCAATGACGATGCCCAGCACGAAGCCGGCGAGCGCCCCGATATAATAGGGCCCGATGATGGCTGGGTTGAAGGCCGAGGCGAAGTCGCTGGTGACCAGCGAGCGAAACAGCAGGCACGGTGTCGCGAAATTGTTAACGAAGGCGATCAGGCTCTTGATGCCCTCGGCAGGGAACAGCTTGAGACGCACGGCGCCAAACCCAAATGCCATCAAGGCGAAGATGGGCAAGATAACAATAATGATGGCAAGCATTGGCCGGGGGTCCCGTTGCCGGAGGGCTACCCTGCCCTACGCCGCCATCGGGTTCGGGTCAATGCTGGCTGGTATGGTCGTTTTGCCGTGTCGGTAACGATAAAAAAGCGAAGCTATAAGCTTTCCATCCGAAATCAAAACGCGTAGAAACGAAACCAACCAGGAGTTCAGTCCATGAGCGTGAGCGACAGCGTCGATATCTTTGTCATTGGTGGCGGCATCAATGGCGCCAGCGTCGCCCGGGATGCGGTGGGCCGCGGCTATTCGGTCGCGCTTGCGGAAATGAACGATCTGGCCTCGGGAACATCCTCTGCCGCCACCAAGCTGGTGCATGGCGGGCTGCGCTATCTCGAACACTATGAATTCCGCCTGGTGCATGAAGCCCTGGCCGAGCGCGAAGTGCTGTGGGCGGCCGCGCCACATATCATCTGGCCGCTGCGTTTCGTCCTGCCGCACCACAAGGGGTTGCGCCCTGCCGTGATCCTGCGGGCGGGGCTGGCGATGTATGACTATATGGGCGGGCGCCGGCTGCTGCCGCCGACCAAGACGCTGGACCTGCGCAAGGATATTACCGGCAAGCCGCTCAAACCGGGCTACAGGCTGGGCTTTGAATATTCCGACTGCTGGGTGGACGACGCCCGCTTCGTGGTGCTCAACGCCCGCGACGCCGCCGACAAGGGTGCGGCCGTGCATGTGCGCACCAAGGTAACGAGCCTGCGCCGCGACAAGGGCGAATGGATCGTCGAACTGGACGGCGAAGCCGGGCAGCAGACCGTGCGGGCAAAGCTCGTGGTCAATGCGGCTGGGCCCTGGGTCGACCAGGTGATCACCGGCGCGATGGGCAAGAACGGCGCGCATAATGTGCGGCTGGTCAAGGGCAGCCACCTGGTGGTGCACAAGCTCTATGAGCACGATCGCTGCTATATCTTCCAGAATGGCGACGGCCGGATCATCTTCGCCATTCCCTATGAAAACGACTACACGTTGATCGGCACCACCGACGAGGATTACGAGGGCGACCCCAAGGACGTCAAAATCTCCGACGCCGAGACCGACTATCTGCTGAGCGCGGCGAGCGAATATTTCGCCAAGCCGCTGACACGCCAGGACATCCACTGGAGCTATTCGGGCGTGCGGCCGCTGTTTGACGATGGCGCCAGCGCGGCGCAGGAAGCCACGCGCGACTATGTGCTCAAGGTGGACGGCGACGCCCAGACAGGCGCGGCGATCAATGTGTTCGGCGGCAAGCTGACCACCTCGCGGCGGCTGGCCGAGTCGGTGCTCGAAAAGATCGAGGATGTGCTGGGCAAGAAGGGCGAGCCCTGGACCAAGCAGAGCACCCTGCCCGGCGGCGATTTCGAACCCCTGGCCTTTGACGCCGAAGTGCGGCGGCTGGGCAAGGACTATCCAAGCCTGCCCAAGGCCATGATGCATCGGCTGACGCGGCTCTACGGCACAAAGGCGCGGGTGCTGCTGGGCAAGCGGCAGGACGTGGCGAGCCTGGGACAGCATTTCGGCGCCGATCTCTATGCGGCCGAAGTGGACTATCTGGTTGCCAATGAGTGGGCGCGCACGGCACAAGACATATTGTGGCGCCGCAGCAAGCTGGGACTGCGGGTATCGGCCGAGGACGTGGCGGCGCTGGAGACATATCTGGCTTAACCAGAGCATTGAGCCAGCAGTCAACACCCTCCCCTTGCGGGGAGGGATCAAGGGAGGGGGCTTGCGCCCGATATCGGGGCTCACATTCCCCCACCCTGCTCGATCACGGACTTGGCAGAGGGCCAAGTCCTATCTCGCTTCCCTCCCCGCAAGGGGGAGGGTGGACGACTGAGAGGCCGGTAAACGGTTCAGGGAGAATTGCATGAGCTATATTCTGGCGATTGATCAGGGCACGACCTCGAGCCGGGCGATCGTGTTCGATCAGAACCGCGCCATTGTGGGCAGCGGCCAGAAGGAATTCACGCAGATCTTTCCGCAGGACGGCTGGGTGGAGCATGACCCAGAGGAAATCTGGGAGAGCGTGGTCTGGGCCATCAAGACGGCCCTGGCCGAGGCCGGCATCAAGGCTGGCGACGTGGCCGCCATCGGCATTACCAACCAGCGTGAGACGACGCTGATCTGGGACCGCCAGAGCGGCGAGCCGATCCACAATGCCATCGTCTGGCAGGACCGGCGCACGGCGGCCCATTGCGCCTGGCTCAAGACCGAGGGGCATGAGGCGCTGGTCACCGAAAAGACCGGCCTGCTGCTGGACCCCTATTTTTCCGGCACCAAGATCGAGTGGCTGCTCAAGAATGTCGCGGGCGCGCGAGCGCGGGCCGAAGCGGGCGAACTGGCCTTCGGTACGATCGACAGCTTCCTGATCTGGCGGCTGACCGGGGGCAAGAGCCATGTGACCGACGCCACCAATGCCGGGCGGACATTGCTGTTCGACATTGCCGTCAATGACTGGGACGACGAGCTGCTCGGGCTATTTGGTGTGCCGCGGGCGCTGCTGCCGCAGGTGCTCGACTGCGCCGATGATTTCGGGGTGACCGATACGAGCCTGTTTGGCGCCGCCATCCCGATCCTGGGGGTGGCGGGCGACCAGCAAAGACATGGTGCGCAGCCAGAACCGGCTGCTGACCACCATTGCCTATCGGCTGGACGGCAAGACCACTTATGCGCTCGAAGGCTCGATCTTTATTGCCGGGGCTGCGGTGCAGTGGATCCGCGACGGGCTCAAGCTGGTCAAGCATGCCAGCGAAACCGGTCCCCTGGCCCGCACCGCGGACCCCAGCCAGAACGTCTATATGGTCCCTGCCTTTGTTGGGCTGGGTGCGCCATGGTGGGATGCCGAGGCGCGCGGGGCAATCTATGGCCTGACCCGCAATTCGGGCCCGGCCGAGATCGCCAAGGCGGCACTGGAAGCAGTATGCTACCAGACGCGCGACCTGCTCGAAGCCATGCGCAAGGACTGGGGCGAGAGCGGGGAAACCGTATTGCGGGTCGATGGCGGCATGGTCGCGTCGGACTGGACAATGCAGTTTCTGGCCGATGTGCTCAATGCGCCGGTGGACCGGCCGAAAATCCTCGAAACCACGGCACTGGGCGCCGCCTGGCTGGCCGGATCGCGCGCCGGGGTATGGCCGGACATGGCCGAATTTGCCAAGAGCTGGGTGCTCGACCAGCACTTCACGCCGACAATGGACGACAAGACCAGACAGGCCAAGATTGCCGGCTGGGACGACGCCGTGCAGCGGACGCTGACGACGCGTTAGCGCTGGGATCGATTGGAGCGGATATGGGCAGGGGCGGCTGAGCACTGGCCCGCCCCGCGTTGCTCAGTGCTGCAGCGCAGCGATGAGCAGCTAGTCCCAGGCGTCGAGCGAGAGTGTGCGGGCGCTGGCAATCAGCTCGGCCTGCCACACCGCGACCTGATCTTCGGGGACGTCGATCGGCAGAACCATGCAGATCGTGGCCGCCAGCTTGCGGTCAGCGCCCCAGACCGGCGCAGCCAGGCACTGGGTCAGACTGTTGATGAGCCCCTTTGTCACGATGATGGGCGCACCCCTGGCGGCGTGGCACTCATCGATGAAAGCGGCCAGCGGCAGGGTCCGACCATCTGGAAGCACAAGGTCGTCGGGCGCGATCAGGGCCTCGATCTCCTGCGCGCTCGACTGGGAAAGCAGCAGGCGACCCGAGGCCGTCCAGGGAAGCGGGATCTGCGCGCCGACCTCGGAACTGATGCGCTGCGGACGGGCGCCGGCATGCATGTGGATGATGGCCTGGCGATCATTGTGCAGGACGCAAAGCTCGCAGGTCTCGCCGCTCGCCACGGACAGCCGATCAACCTCGGCGGCGCCGCGACGGATCAAATCGTTCTCCCGCAGGTAGCTGGCGCCATAGAGATAGGTCAGCTTGCCAAAAAAGACCTGTTTGCCATCGCCGCTGAATTCGAGAAGACCAGCATCGGTGAGCGCACCAACCAGTTCGTAGATGGTGGAGCGCGGCGCATCGAGCGCCTTGGCAAGCTCGACGACGCGCATGGGCCGGCCATGCTCATGCAGCCGGGCCAGCAGCGCAAGCAGCCGATCAATGCCGCGCTCACGCCTGAATGCCGCTATCGCAATTTCACCGTTGGCCATGCCCATAATCCATTGAAGCAGGTGCTGTTATACCATAGTATCCGATATAACAGATTGTTGTCCGATATACCAGACAAGAAAGCCGATCATGGAGTTCCCGAGCGCCCCGACATCCCCATCCATCCGCGAGCGTCTGGGACTTCGCCCGATCATCAATGTTTCCGGCACGATGACAGCGCTTGGCGCCTCCATTATCGTCCCGGAGGCGATCCAGGCGATGGCCGAGATTGCCCCGCAATGGGTGGAAATCGATGACCTGCAGCGCAAGGCGAGCGCGGTCATCGCGCGGGTGACCGGGGCGGAGGCAGGGTTCGTCACGGCCTCGGCCGCGGGCGGCATCGTGATGGCCGTTGCCGCAGCCATGACCGGCACCCGGCTGCTCGCCGTCGAGCGGCTGCCCCTGAACACCACCGGCCTCAAAACCGAGGTGCTGGTGCAATGGGGCCATGTCGTGGGCTATGGCAACAATATCGACCAGGCCATTCGCCTGTGCGGTGGCAAGGCCGTGCTGGCAGGCGCCGTCAGCGCCACGGCGCCCTATCAGGTCGCTGAGGCGATTACCGACGATACTGCCGCCGGCATCTATGTGGTGGCGCACACGACCATGGGTTACGGCATGCTGACGCTGCCCGAATTTGCCGCCATCTGTCACGCCAGGAACGTGCCGGTGATCGTCGATGCCGCGTCCGAATACGATTTCCGGCGCTTCCTGGCGCAGGGGGCCGACCTGGTCATCTATAGCGGCCACAAATTCCTGGGTGGCCCGACGACAGGCATCGTTGCGGGCAGGAAAGAGCTGGTCCGCGCCGCCTATCTGCAGAACCGCGGCGTGGGCCGCGGCATGAAGGTGGGCAAGGAGAGCATTGCCGGGGTCATGGCGGCCCTGGAGGCCTGGGAAGTGCGCGATCATGCGGGCATCAGGGCGCGCGAGCGGGCTGCGCTCGAGCTGTGGGCCAGCCGCTTTGCCACGCTGCCCGGCATCGAGGCGGTGATCGTGCCCGATCCGACGGGCAATCCGCTCGATCGTCTGGAAGTACGGGTAAAGCCGGAAAGCGGTTACTCCGCCCACGGCCTGGCGGCAGCGCTGGCGGCGGCCTCGCCGCCGATCATGGTGCGCGGG
>CAXBKI010000203.1:0-5731 GCA_963975955.1 uncultured Devosia sp. | reverse complement strand
CGGTGGTGATCTCGGCGCAGCGGGAAGACAGCGGCGGGATTGCCGTGCATGTGCGCGACAACTCGGTCAATGTTGTGGATATGGCTGAGCGTTTCGTGGTGTTCCGCGAGGGACCCGGGCGCGATGGCAAGATGCTGACACCGGTCCGCTCCAGCGTCGGGCTGGCGCTGACGCGCTCGCTGCTGGCGGTCAATGCCTTCTCCCTGTCGGTGGACCCGGCAGGCGAAAAGGGAATGCTGTTCACCCTCAAGATCCCCGCCGATCTGGTTGAAACGGCTCCATCGACGGACGTGGCGGAATAGCCGGCACGGCCCGCGCACTATGTCGCAGCCATAAAAAGTGGACATGGGCGATCAGCTAATGACCTGATTTCGCTGTGCTATTGCCGCGAACCTTTGAACGGTTCTAGACTGCAAGTCATTGATTTTGTTCGGCAATATTGACTTGGCGAGAGCGATCGGGGAGAACGGCCTCGCTTTAACGAGACCTTGAACCTCGCCTCGCATCGGAGATTGCCATGACAAATTTCGCGCGCCTTGCTGTTGCTCTGCTGAGTTCGGCTACACTGGCTGGCTATACCGCCCCGGCATTTGCCCAGAGCGGGGAAGTCAACATCTACAGCTATCGCGAGCAGAGCCTACTGCAGCCGCTGCTGGACCGGTTCAGTGCCGAAACGGGCATCAAGGCAAATGTGCTGTATGCCGGCGACGGCCTGCTGGAGCGCGTCGCCGCCGAGGGCGAGCTGTCGCCTGCCGACGTGGTGCTGACGGTCGATATCGGCAATCTGGTGGGCGCCGAGGAGCAGGGCCTGACCCAGCCCATCACGACACCCGAACTCGATGCGCGGGTGCCCGCCGAATTCCGCGACAATGACGACAACTGGACGGCGCTGTCGCTGCGCGCCCGGGTGTTCTATGTCTCCAAGGAGCGGGTCGACGCCACGGCGCTGAGCTACGAAGACATCGCCAAGCCGGAATGGAAGGGTCGCCTGTGCACCCGCTCGGGCGACCATGCCTACAATATCGGGCTGATCGCGCAGCGCATTGCCGCCAATGGCCTGGACAACACCCGGACCTGGCTGGCCAGCGTGCGTGACAATCTGGCCAATCCGCCCTCGGGCAATGACCGCGAAAACGTCAAGAACATCATGGCCGGCACCTGCGATCTGGCGATCGTGAACACCTATTACATGGGCGCCATGCTCAACAACGACGCCGAGCCCGAGCAGAAGCAGTGGGCTGCCTCGGCCCGCATCGTCTATCCCGACGCCGAAGGCGCCGGCACGCAGGTGAACGTGGCAGGCGGCTTCATCGCCAAACATGCGCCCAATCCGGACAATGCCAACGCTCTGATCGCGTTCCTGCTGTCGGATGAAGCCCAGTCCATCTATGCCGACACCAATTACGAGTTCCCGGTCGTGCCGTCGGTGGCGCCATCGGAACTGACGCAGAGCTGGGGCAAGCTGAACGCGGCCAAGACACCGCTGGTGGACATTGCCGCGCACCGCGCCGAAGCCGCCGCCCTTGTCGATGAACTCAAGTTCAACGAAGGTGCGCAGAACTAGAGAGGCGGAGTCGCCCCATTTCGCGCGCACCAATCGACCGCAAGACAGCAAGGACCGGCGGGGATATTTCCCGCCGCGCTGAGCGGACTGCCCCTTATCTGGCTGGGGTGGGCGGCACTGGGGGCGCTTGCCGCGGGCAGCAACGGGCTGGCCGCAACCATGCTGCCGACGGCACTGCGCGAAACCGGCGTGCTGATGGCCAGCGTCGGGCTGGTGACGGGCTGCGCAGGCCTGGTCGCCGCCTGGCTGGTGACCCATTACGAGTTTCCGCTGCGAAAGCTGTTTGACTGGGCGCTGGTGCTGCCGCTGGCGGTGCCGACCTATCTGGCCGCCTATAGCTATGTCGAGTTCCTGGGTTTTCCGGGCCCGATCCAGACGGCGTTGCGGGCGTTCAACGGCGCCACGACGCTGCAGGATTACTGGTTCCCCGACATTCGCAGCCAGTGGGGCGCGGTGATCGTGCTCTCGAGCGTGCTCTACCCCTATGTCTATGTGGCCTGCCGGGCCTTTTTCCTGATGCAGTCGAGTTCGCTGAACATTGCCGCCCGGACGCTGGGAAACGGCGGGATGCGGACATTTTTTAGCGTGACGCTGCCGCTGTCGCGACCGGCGCTGGTGGTGGGCATTACGCTGGCCATGATGGAAGTGGTCAACGATCTGGGGGCGGTGCAATATTTCGGCATCAACGCGATCACCGCCATCATCTATTCGACCTGGATCAACCGCTCCGATTTCGGCGGCGCGGCGCAATTGGCGGTGACCGTGGTGCTGGTGATCGGCCTGCTGATCGCGGCCGAGCAGCGGGCCAGGCGCGACCGGGTCTATCTAGGACGGCGCGACAGCCGCGTGCCACCGGCCCGCGAATATCTGGCGGGGCCTCGCAGCTGGCTGGCCTTCTCGTTCTGCCTGATCCTGCTGGCGCTTGGCTTTGGCATTCCGGTTGGGCAATTGAGCTATCTGGCGTTCCGCCTCATCCTGCCAGAGACGGTGAGCATGACGGTAAGCGCGCTGATCCCCACGCTGATCCTGGCCAGCCTGGGGGCGATCATCACCGTGATCATCGGGCTGGTCGCCGCCAAGCTGGCGCAACGCTCGGGCAGCACGGGGCGCGGGGCCATCCGACTGGCGACCCTTGGCTATGCCATCCCGGGAACGGTGCTGGCACTGGGGCTGCTGCAGCCCCTGGGCCAGGCCGATCTGTGGTTCAACCGGGTGACCATGGCCCTGGCGGGCTGGCGACCGGGCCTGATCCTGTCCGGGTCGATGGCAGCGCTGCTCTATGTCTACGCGATCCGGTTTCTGGCCGTCAGCCACTCGACGCTGGATGCGGCCATGCGCAAGCGCGGCGAGACCATGCTCGACGCCGGACGGGTACTGGGCGTGCGCGGGCTCGGACTGCTGCTTCGCATCGACCTGCCCACGCTGATGCCGGCGATCCTGAGCGCGGGGACGCTGGTGTTTGTGGAAATCGTCAAGGAACTGCCCGCCACGCTGCTGCTGCGGCCGCTGGGCGTGGATACGCTGGCCACGCTGGTCTATTCACGCGCCAATGTCGGCCTTTTCGCGCAGGCCGCGCTTCCCGCCCTGTTTATCGTGCTGGCAGGGCTCATTCCGGTCATTCTTGCTACAAGACTGGGCGATCGTAGGAAAGTATAACAAGGCTGCCTGCTGCCATGTTAGTGGCGATCCCCTATATGTTTGCCCATGGGAGCCGGAGCCTCAAGCGCCGGCATGATCCCGAAGCGACGGCAATGCAGATTGGTCTCTGACACTGCAGCCCGAAACGGACGGATCGAACGGCGGTAAAACGCCGAAAACAGGAGCGACTTATGGACAAGACGTTGCAGGCATTCGGATTTGCGGTGGCACTGACCACGGCAATGACCGGCATGGCCATGGCACAGCCGAGCGAAATCCGCATCGGCGTTGCGCTCGAGCCACCGGCACTGGATCCCACCGCAGGAGCGGCCGAAGCCATCGACATCGTCGTCTACCAGAATGTTTTCGAAGGCCTCACCCGCATCGACCAGAACGGCGACGTGCAGCCTGGCCTGGCCAGCGACTGGACCATTTCCGACGATGGGCTGACCTACACATTCAAGCTGCATGACGGGGTCACCTTCCATGACGGCACCACGTTTGACGCCGACGACGTCAAGTTCACCTTCGATCGCATTCTGAGCGAAGAGAGCGTCAATGCGCACAAGGAATTCTATACGCCGATCACCAGCGTGACGGTAATCGATCCGCTGACCGTCGAGATGAAACTCGACCATGTGATCGGGCGCTTCCTGTTCGACCTCGGCCGTGGCGACGCTGTGATCGTGGCGCCCGAGAGCGCCGACAACAATGCCAATGAGCCGATCGGCACCGGGCCATTTGCCTTTGTGCAGTGGGACAAGGGCAGCCGCGTCGTGCTGGAGGCGTATGGCCCGTACTGGGGCGAGCCGGCACACCTGACCAAGGCGACCTATCTGTTCATCGGCGACACCTCGACGATGACCAATGCCCTGTTGGCCGGCGATGTCGACGGCACCAATAATTTCGCCCCCGAGGCCCTGCCGGTATTTGAGAACAATCCCAAGTTCAACGTGCTGGTGGGCACCACCGAGGGCGAGACGATCCTGTCGACCAACAACAAGAAGGCGCCATTCGACGATCTCAAGGTGCGCCAGGCGATGGCTCATGCCATCGACCGCAAGGCGATCATCGACGGCGCCACTTATGGCTTTGGCGTGCCGATCGGCGCGCCGTTTGCCCCGCACAACTCGTACTATGTCGACCTTACCGACACCTATCCCTTTGACCCCGAGGCCGCCAAGGCGCTGCTGGCCGAGGCCGGTTACCCCGATGGCTTCAGCGCGACGCTGAAACTGCCACCGGTCAATTATGCGCGCACATCGGGCCAGATCATTGCCAGCCAGTTCGCCAAGGTCGGCATCAAGCTTGAGCTGATCAATGTCGAGTGGGCGCAGTGGATCGAGGATGTGTACACCAACAAGGACTTCGACCTGACCATCATCAGCCATGTCGAGCCCTTCGACATTGGCAACTACGCCAACCCGAACTACTACTTCGGCTATGACAACCCGGATTTCCAGGCGCTGATCGAGACCCTCAATGGCACGACGGACGAGGCCAAGCGCAAGGAGCTGGCAATTGAGGCGCAGACCATTCTGGCCAAGGACGCGGTCAATGGCTATCTGTTCGAGCTGGCCCAGACCGGGGTGTGGAACGCCAAGCTCAGCGGCATGTGGCAGAACTCGCCGATCGAAGGCCTGGTGCTGCGCGATATCAAGTGGGCCGAGTAGCCTTGCCGACCTGGCGCCTGTGAACACCCCCACCCTCATTCCCTCCCCACAAGGGGGAGGGAAGTCTATTTGGCGCGATTTGACCATATTGTGCCCCACCCCAGCATTGCGCCCCTCACCCGGCGCTGACGGGCCGACCTCTCCCCCCAGGGGCGAGGCGGGCCGGTGAGCGCCGCCGTCTCCATCGCCAAGGACCAGCGTCGATGATCGTCTTTGCGCTGCGCCGGTTTGTCGGCTTTGCCGTGACGCTGCTGGTAGCGGCGCTGGTGATCTTCGTGCTGCTCGACCTGCTGCCGGGCGATCCGGCCCAGTTCATACTGGGGCTCAATGCCACGCCGGAATCGGTGGCACGGCTGCGCCTGCAGATGGGGCTGGAGGTGCCGGCGCCGCAGCGTTTCCTGGGCTGGGTCTGGGGCATGCTGCGCGGCGATTTCGGCATGAGTTATACCCAGAGCACGCCGGTGGCGCAGCTGATCTGGAACCGCCTGGGAGTGACCATCCCGCTGGCGCTGTTTGCCATGGCTGGCTCGATGGCGGTGGGCCTGCCGCTGGGCATCCTGGCGGCGCGCCGCCGGGGCAAGGCGCTTGATACAATCATCATGATGGTGGCGCAGACCGGCATCGCCATCCCCGGCTTCTGGCTCGGCATGCTGCTGGTGCTGCTGTTCGCCGTGGCGCTGGGCTGGTTGCCGCCGGGCGGCTTCACCCCCTGGAACGAAGACGCCGGCGCGGCCTTGCGCGGCCTGATCCTGCCCAGCCTGGCGCTGGCGCTGCCACAGGCCTCGATCCTGGCGCGGGTGATGCGCACGGCGCTGGTGGATGTGACCGGGCAGGATTTCATCCGCACCGCACAGGC
>CAXBKI010000202.1:0-5734 GCA_963975955.1 uncultured Devosia sp. | reverse complement strand
CATGTGATGCAGGCCCGAACCGTCGTCGGTGTCCCCGATATACATGCCGGGGCGGCGACGAACGGGCTCTAGCCCTTCGAGCACTTCGATGTCGGAAGCCGAATAGGAACCTGCCGTGGGCGTTGCGCCAACCGGCTTGGGCTCAGGCGTGCTGGGCTGCGGCGGGTTGGGGGCGGGCTCGTTTCCGCCAAAAAGATCATCTGCTTGCGACATGCACGTTCCGTCTCTCGTGCCCGAATCAGGCGTTTGCGAGTTCTATCATATCTGAGGGCCGCACCGGGGCAGGGCGCGCCACGGCCGGCATGCTGCGGTTTCCCCACAAAGATGAACCGCCGATGAATGCGCGGTTCCACTTGGGTTCAACGGCAGGGGACTAAACCGGGGGCAAGGACGTCAATTCATCCAGCCGCTCATCGAGGAGTTATCCACATGGCCTTTTTCGCCACCGCATTCAAGACCAACACCCGCGCCGCACTGGTGGCGATCGCTCTGGGCGCAACGGGGCTGGTGGCTGCGCCGGCCTTCGCGCAGAGCGGGTCGGCAGGGTTCAGCATCGAGATGCACGGCAATGGCGGCGGCTCAGGCTTTGGCAATGGCCGGCATGGCGACCGCGGTTATGGCTGGAACGACGGCGGCATGCGCTGCCTGAGCGATCGTGAAGTGGTGCGCGGCGTCAGGGCCTATGGCTATGACCGGGTCGAGATCACCCGACAGCTGCGCGGCGACCGGGTGGATTTGCGGGCGGTCAAACGCAACTGGGTATATGCGATGCGCGTTGACAAATGCACCGGCGATGTGAGCCGGCTTGATCGGCTGGGCCGGGCATCGGGCGGCTATCGCGGCGGCCGGCACGAGGGCGGCTTCCGCAATGATGCCGGCTTTGACGGTGGCGGTTTCGGGTTCCAGTTCAATTTTGCTAATTGATCGTGCCAGTGTTGCGGCAGGCGACGAGGAGAAGGCGATGAAACGATTGGCGACCATGGCAATGCTGGCGCTGGTGCTGGGCAGCGGGCTGGCCAGCCCGGCGCAGGCGCAGCGCTTCGGACTGTTCTTTGGGGATGAGCGCACCGACTTCCACCACGAGCGCGTGATGTGCCTGACCGACTATCAGGTGCGCCAGGCTGTCGCCGATCTTGGATATCGAGACATCTATCTCAACGTGTTCAACAGAAAGCATGTCGAGGTGCGCGCGACCAAGGGTGACTGGGTCTATCTCCTTGATTTCAATTACTGTTCCGCCCAGGTCGAGAGCCGCACGAGGCTGCGTCCGGCGCGCTGAACCAGGGCTTTGAATCAAAACCGTCCCAGAATCGGCCGGCCGGTTTACGTTCCGTTTGCTTCTTGACAGCACTTTCTTAAAGGCGGGCTGGTACACCTCTGGTCATACGGTTTTTTGTTTGGAGTATCCGTATGCGAGCCGATCGGAATCCTTGTTCTGCGTATCAGATTCCGGGTGGTTCGGTTGCTATCGGCATTTGGCCGCAAGCCGGGTTAACTAGTATTGCGTACCGGCTGGCCAGGCTGACTGTCCCGCGTTTTGGGGCAGTGATGTTTGTATCTGCGTTGTTTTACCTGGTCTGATCGGCGGCGAATTGATTTTCGCGGCCGACAGGGCTATTTTGCCGACAGTTCCGAAACCATGACCGACGGGAGGGCAGATTGATGATTATCCGGCATCACCGTCAGCGTGGCCCCGTCTTCGCCCTGTGGCACGTGCTGCAGGGCTGACCAGGGCCTGGTTCGGACGCTTTTGCTATCCCCCATTCTGGTTTGCCCTTCCTGGCGGTCGCTTGATCGCCGTCTGAAGGCATTTGGCGTCCTCTCGTGACGCCGTTCCAGTGAGATTGAAATGGGTTCGATCAGCCTCCGCAATGTCGGCCTTGTGGCCAGCGATACCTTGTTTTCCAATTTGAATTTCGTGATCGGCGATGGCGATCGTATTGGCCTGGTGGCCGGCAATGGGCGCGGCAAGACCACCTTGCTGCGGGCCATGGCGGGCCAGGGCGATCTCAGCCAGGGCGATATCGTCTGCTCGCGCGGCCTCAAGATCGGCTATGTCGAGCAGGACATGCCTGCCGCCTGCATGGACATGACGCTCTACGAGATGGTGCTCTCGGCGCTGCCGGCAGCAGAGCGCGAAACCGACAGCTGGCGCGTGGACGTGGTGCTCGATGAATTCGAGACCCCCGAGGCCCTGCGGCAGCGTCCGCTGCGTCAGCTCAGCGGCGGCTGGCAGCGCATCGCCCTGATCGCGCAGTGCTGGGTGCTGCAGCCCGATGCGCTGCTGCTCGACGAGCCGACCAACCATCTCGATCTGGGCAAGCTGTTCCAGCTGGAAAACTGGATCAACCAGACGGCGCGCAACATGCCGGTGGTCATTGCCAGCCACGACCGGCAGTTTCTGGATGCCACGACCAACCGGACGCTGTTCCTGCGCCCCGAAGCATCGCCGTTCTTTGCCTTGCCCTACAGCAAGGCGCGGCTGGCGCTGGCCGAGCTTGACGAGGCGGCGGAGCTCAAGCGCGAGCGTGACCTCAAGGAAGTCAGCAAGCTGCGCAAGCAGGCGGCCAAGCTGACCAATATCGGCATCAATTCGGGCAGCGACCTGCTGGTGGTGAAGTCCAAATATCTGCGCGAGCGGGCCGAAAAGATCGAGAATGCCGCGCAATCGGTGCACAAGGAGCGCAGTGGCGACATCCGGCTGGGCAATAGTGGCGCGCAGGCCCGGGTCATGCTGGCATTCGAGAACGTGACGGTCAGCACCCCACCCGGCGAAAAGCTGTTTGGCATCGACAAGCTGCATGTGTTTCAGGGTGACCGGCTGGTGATCCTGGGCCGCAACGGCACGGGCAAGTCGCAATTGCTGGGCCTGATCCATCGGGCGATGAACGGACAGGCGACGCCGGGCATCCGCGTCAGTCCGCAGGTCGTGCCGGACTATGTCGATCAGGCGATGTCGTTTCTGCCCGACAGCAATTCGTTGCTGGGCTACATCACGGGGCAATTCGACGAAGGCGACCAGCGCAGCAAGAGCCTGCTGGCGGCGGCCGGCTTCCCGCCGGAAAAGCAGGACCGCCCGATCGGCGAGCTGTCATTTGGGCAAAGGGCAAGGCTGGGCCTGCTGGCGCTGCGCCTGCGGGCGCCCAATTTCTATCTGCTGGACGAGCCTACCAACCATGTCGATATCGCCGGCCAGGAGCGGCTGGAGACCGAAATCCTCGCGCATGGCGCAACCTGCATCCTGGTTTCGCATGACCGCAGTTTCGTACGCGGGCTGGGCGACCGCTTCATGCTGATCGACAGGCGCAGCCCCGAGCCGTTCTTTGCGGCAATGGCCAGCGAAGCCGGCTAACCTGCCAAGTCACACCACGTTACGCCACGCCAGAGCCGGCTATTGGCCGGCAGACCGGGCCGGCAAGAAGAAAGGGCGCCGTGTGGCGCCCTTTCTCGTCTGTCGGTGAGGATCGGCTTAGGCCGAGTAGTACATTTCGAACTCGACCGGGTGAGGGGTCTGCTCGAACTTGATGACTTCGGCCATTTTCAGCTCGATGTAGGAATCGATCTGGTCGTTGTCGAACACGCCGCCGGCGGTGAGGAACTCGCGATCCTTGTCCAGGCTGTCCAGGGCTTCGCGCAGCGAACCGCAAACGGTCGGGATCTCCTTGAGCTCCTCGGGTGGCAGTTCGTACAGATCCTTGTCCATCGGCTCGCCGGGGTGGATCTTGTTCTTGATGCCATCCAGGCCCGCCATCAGCATGGCCGAGAAGGCCAGGTATGGGTTGGCCAGCGGATCGGGGAAGCGGATCTCGACGCGCTTTGCCTTGGGCGACTGGCCGAACGGAATACGGCAGGAAGCCGAGCGGTTGCGGGCCGAATAGGCCAGCAGCACGGGGGCTTCAAAGCCGGGCACCAGGCGCTTGTAGCTGTTGGTGGTGGGGTTGGAGAAGGCGTTGATGGCCTTGGCATGCTTGATGATGCCGCCAATGTAGTACAGCGCGTCCATCGACAGGCCGGCATACTGGTCGCCGGCGAACAGCGGCTTGCCGTCCTTCCAGATCGACTGGTGGCAGTGCATGCCCGAGCCGTTGTCGCCGAAGACCGGCTTTGGCATGAAGGTCACGGTCTTGCCATAGGCATTGGCAACCTGATGGATGACGTATTTGTAGATCTGGACGTCATCGGCAGCCTTGATCATCGGCGCGAACTTGATGCCGAGCTCGTGCTGGGCCGATGCCACTTCATGGTGATGCTTTTCGACGACCACGCCCATATCGGCCATGGCTGCGAGCATTTCGCCGCGGATGTCCTGGGCGCTGTCGAGTGGCGGAACCGGGAAATAACCCTTCTTGAGACCGATATGGTGGCCGGAATTGCCCGACTCATAGGCGGTGTCGTTGTTGGACGGCAGTTCGGGGTGATCGACTTCAAAGCCCACCTTGTAAGGCGTGTTGGAGTACCTCACGTCGTCGAACATGAAGAATTCGGGCTCGGCACCGAACACCACGGAATCGCCGATGCCGGAGGACTTGAGGTAGGCTTCGGCCTTCTTGGCAGTCGTGCGCGGGTCACGGCTGTAGGGCTGGTAGGTCAGGGGCTCGAGAATGTCGCAGTTCACAACCATGGTGGACGCGCCAAAGAAGGGGTCCATATAGGCCGACTTCGGATCGGGCATCAGCACCATGTCGGACTCGTTGATGGCCTTCCAGCCGCCGATCGAGGAACCGTCGAACATGGTGCCTTCTTCGAACAGGTCTTCGTCGACGATCGAGCAGTCGAGCGTGACGTGCTGCAGCTTACCGCGCGGGTCGGTGAAGCGAAGGTCGAGATACTTGATGTTCTCGTCTTTGATGCGCTTGAGGAGGTCGCTTCCGGTGGTCATTAGGTCTTCCCCTGTCTAAATCGGAATGCTTGTTGGTGGCACGGCATGACGCGCCCGGAGCGTTATGCTCCGGGTTATGGATGAAATATCCCTAGAGCGCGTCGTCGCCGAATTCTCCGGTGCGGATGCGGATGGCTTGCTCGATCGAATAAACGAAGATCTTGCCATCGCCAATGCGACCGGTTTGCGCTGCGTTGCGGATTGCCTCGATAGCCTTCTCGGCCAGTTCATCGGGGCACACGACCTCGACTTTCACCTTGGGCAGGAAATCCACGACATATTCAGCGCCGCGATAGAGTTCGGTATGACCCTTCTGGCGTCCAAAGCCCTTGGCTTCGGTCACGGTAATGCCCTGAAGGCCCACTTCCTGCAGGGCCTCTTTGACTTCGTCGAGCTTGAAAGGCTTTACGATAGCCTCGATTTTCTTCATTTGAGCCTCCACGGGTCTTTTTGGGCGGATACCGCCTATCGGTATGCACGGGCTGTGCCAGCTCGGTTCCGTGCCTGAAAAGCTATCTATAACAATGGCTTGGTTTAACCTGCCGAAGCAGGCTGGCGAATGCGGCGACCGGCTGCTGCCTAAGTTATGTGCACTATGGGTATATTTTGAGCTGAATGTCACGCGGCCTGAGGGCGAAACGCCGCTGCATTGTGCAGTTTTGCTTGGCAGGCGAACAAGGATCGGGCGGTCTGGCTGCCGGGGGCAGGGCAATCGGCGCAAAACGAGCAGCAAGGCTTTGACTGGCTTTCCGTCTTCATATAGATGCAACGCCAACCCGGCCAACGGGTCCTTTAGCGGGTGTGGCGGAACTGGTAGACGCACTGGATTTAGGTTCCAGCGCCGCAAGGCGTGGA
>CAXBKI010000201.1:0-5751 GCA_963975955.1 uncultured Devosia sp. | reverse complement strand
GGTCGGGACGACTGACGAGGCCGGCAATGCCGTGGCCGAAGTCACGCTGCCCCAGGTCCAGACCACAACTCGGCCGCTGACCGCCCAGGTCCTGCTGCGGCTGGTCGATACCAATGGCCGCACCATTGAGCGCAGCATCGCCCGGCCGGTTCAGGCCGACGGCGACCGCATCGGCATCAAGCCGGTCTTTTCCGACCCGACCGGCCTGGCCTCGGGCAGCCAAGCCGAGTTCAACATCATCGCGGTCTCGCCTGATGGCGAAGCCATCGCCAAACCCGGCCTGACCTGGACGCTGTCACGTGTCGAAACCACCTATCAATGGTACCGCAATGGCAGCGCCTGGCAGTGGGAAGCCATCACCACCACACGCGAGGTCGCCAGCGGCACGGTAGACACCCCCGCTTCTGGCCCGGCGACTGTGGGTGCCAATGTGGATTGGGGTCGCTACCAGATCGAGGTCAACAGCACCGGCCCCGATGCGACCTCGTCCAGCTACCAGTTCTATGCTGGGTACTATTATGCCGATGCCGGCTCGGACACACCCGATACCTTGCAGGTGGCACTCGACAAGCCCGCCTATCGCGTTGGCGAAACGGCCCAGCTCAAGCTCGACCCGCAATTTGCCGGCACGGCACTGGTCATGGTCGTGGACAACCGCGTCATCGCCATGCTGGCGGTCGATGTGCCCGCTCAGGGGACGACAATCGGCCTCGAAGTCACCGACGATTGGGGACCGGGCGCCTATGTCACGGCCATTCTCTACCGCCCTTCAGACACCGGCGAAAAGCGCATGCCATCGCGGGCCCTGGGCCTGGCCTTTGCTGACGTCGAACCGGGCGATCGCAAGCTCGACGTGACGCTCAGGACTCCGGCGGTCTCACTGCCTCGCCAGAGCTTTACTGCCGAGGTCGATCTGGGCAAGCTGGTCGCCGGCCAGACAGCTTATGTCAGTGTCGCAGCGGTTGATCTGGGTATCCTCAACCTCACCAATTTCAAGGTACCCAGCCCGGACGACTGGTATTTTGGCCAACGCCAGCTCGGCATGGAAGTGCGCGATCTTTACGGCTCGCTGATCGACCCGACCCAGGGCATGGCCAGCGCCATGCGTTCGGGTGGTGACGGCGGGGCCGCGCGCCTCGGTACACCGCCGCCCACCTCGGTATTGGTCGCCCTGCACTCTGGCATTGTCCAGGTTGGTAACGACGGCAAGGCCACTATTACCTTCGACATGCCCGACTTCTCGGGCACCGTGCGCGTCATGGCGATGGCCTGGACTGATACTGCAGTCGGCCACGGTTCGGCCGATGTGATCGTCCGCGATCCAGTGGTGGTCCCCCTCAGCCCGCCACGGTTCCTGCGAGTTGATGATGTCTCCCGCCTGCTGGTCGAAATCAACAATGTCGATGGAACCGCAGGCACTTACGGTGTTGCGCTCTCGACCGGCAGCGGCCTCGCCACGGACGCGCAAGACAGCGATGTCACGCTTGCCGCGGGCGAGCGGACCGCGCTCGACCTGTCCCTGACGGGCATAGGCATCGGTGACTGGCCGGTTGAATTGACCGTCACCGCTCCCGATGGCGCAACTCAAACCAAGATGCTGACCCTGGGCGTTCGCCCTGCCAGCGCACCGGTGACCACCACCACGCTGCTCCCCATCGACGCTGGCGCCACCGCCACCATCGATGACAGCGTTTTCGCCGACTATCTGACCAATACCGGCTCCCTGACTCTGGCCGTCGGCCCGCTGGCCAGGCTCGACGTGCCAGGCCTGCTGCTCGCTCTTGACCGCTACCCTTATGGGTGTGCCGAGCAGGTATCGAGCCGTGCGCTCCCGCTGCTCTACCTCAACGACGTTGCCAAGCTCATCGGCCTGGCGGGCGACGAAAAACTCAGCCAGACAGTCACCGATGCCATTGCCAACCTGCTTTCCAAGCAGAATTCAGGCGGCGGCTTTGGCCTGTGGGGGCCCTTTGACGGCGGCGATAACTGGCTCGATGGCTACGTCACCGACTTCCTGCTGCGTGCCAGGGCTGCGGGCTACGAAGTACCGGAACAGGCCATGAGCCGGGCTTTCGACAATCTGTCGAACCAGTTGTCCTATGCCAGCGACTTCGACAATGGCGGCGAAGACGTTGCCTATGCACTCTACGACCTGGCCCGTGCCGGTCGCGCCAGCATGGGCGATTTGCGCTACTATTTCGAAGCCCGTCTTGACGCCTTTGGCTCGCCTCTGGCCAAGGCCCAGCTGGGCGCCGCATTGGCGCTTTACGGCGACACCACGCGTGCAGCAGCGGCGTTTGCCGCCGCGGTAACCAGTCTGGCGGATACGCGCGACAGCCAGCGCTATCGCAGTGATTATGGTAGTGAGCTGCGCGACACCGCTGGCGTGCTGGCTCTGGTGGCTGAGTTCAAGCCCGACGGGGTTGATCTGACCGAACTGGCCAATCGTCTCGCCAAACGACGCGACGCCGCCTCCTATCGTTCGACCCAGGAGGACAGCTGGACCCTGCTGGCAGCTGCCGCACTGGGCCAGAGTTCGGCCGATGGCACGATCAGCCTGAACGGGGAGGCGCTCACCGCGCCCGTCTATCGCCGCTTCGAGCAAGCGGATTTTGCCCCCATTGGCATCAGCAACAATGGCACTGCCCCGACGCAGGCGGCGCTCACCGTAACCGGCTTCCCGACCAACCCGCCGGCAGCGACGAGCAATGGCTTCACGCTGTCTCGCGAATACTTCCTGCCAGATGGCACCCCGATTGATCCAGCATCTGGGCCCATTGCTCAAAACCAGCGCCTGGTCGTGGTGCTGACCGTCTGGCCCGAGACGCTGGGATCCGGACAATATGTGCTCGCAGATCCCCTGCCCGCCGGCTTCGAAATCGAAAATCCCGACCTTTCGGCAGGGGAAGGCGTATCGGACTTCAATTGGCTGACGCTCGATACTGCCAGCCATATCGAGTCGCGCACCGACCAGTATGTCGCCGCCTTCCGTTACTATTCTGAGGTCGCCAGCTTTACGACGGCCTATCTGGTGCGGGCGGTCAGCCCGGGGAGTTTTGCACTGCCGGGCGCCACTGTTGAAGACATGTATCGTCCCGAGTTGCGGGCCAATACCGCAGCGGGCTCCCTCGAGGTCACGCCGACAGGGCCATGAGCGCGCCTGATGCCAACTCCGAGCCGCGCCCCTGGGCGCGGCGTCTGACACTGATTGGTTTCACCCTGTTCGTGCTGGCCAGTGCGGCCACGATCCAGCTGACGGCATCGATCACCGAGATCGCTCAGGCGCTGCCACCGACGCCCGATCCGGCAACGGTTCCCGTTTCGGTCGAAGTGACAGACCGGGACGGTCTGCTTTTGCGCCCCTTCACAACTCGGGACGGCCGTTGGCGTCTGCCCATTACCCGCGACGCCGTCGACAGGCGCTTTCTCGACATGCTGGTCGCCTATGAAGACCGCAGCTTTGCCGAACACAATGGCATCGCCTGGTCGTCCATGCTGCGCGCTGCCGGACAATTCGTGGCCGCCGGCGGCCGCGTGGTTTCAGGCGGCTCCACGCTGACAATGCAGGTAGCCAGATTGGTCGAGGGCGAGCCCACGCGCAACGCCTGGGGGAAACTGCGCCAGATGGTGCATGCCACGGCCCTGGAACGCGATCTGAGCAAGGATCAGATCCTGGATCTGTACCTGACGCTGGCCCCCTATGGCGGCAATATCGAGGGTATCCGCGCCGCCAGCCTCGCCTATTTCGGCAAGGAGCCAAGCCGTCTGACTACCGCTCAGGCGGCGCTGCTGGTGGCGCTTCCCCAATCACCCGAGGTTCGCCGTCCGGACCGGGACCCGACAGCCGCTCGTCTGGGTCGCGACAAGGTGCTTGATCGTCTGGTCGATATCGGTGCGCTACCTGCCGAGGAGGCCATCGCCGCAAAAAGCGAGCCCGTGCCCACTGCCCGCCAGGACTTCCCGATGCTGGCAGCCCATCTGGCCGAGCAGGCTGTTCGCGCCCAGCCTCAGGCGCGTACCGTGACGCTGACCATCGACAGGCGGCTGCAGGATGCGCTCGAGCGCCTGGCTGCCGCGCGCGCCCGACTGATCGATCCGCGCGTTTCGGTCGCCATTGTCGCTGCCGACATCGAGGATGGCGACGTCCTTGCCTCCATCGGTTCGGCTGGCCTGTTTGACACGGCCAGCAATGGCTATGTTGACATGACCGATGCTATCCGGTCACCCGGCTCCACGCTCAAGCCGCTGATCTATGGTCTGGCGTTTGAACTGGGTCTCGCCCACCCGCAGAGCCTGATCGAAGACCGCCCGACCGCCTTTGGTGGCTATGTACCCGTCAATTTCGATGGCTTCAGCCGCGGCACGGTGACCATCCACGACGCCCTGACCCAGTCGCTCAACATTCCCGCCATTGTCGTGCTGGACGCCGTCGGACCCGCCCGTCTGGTGTCGCGCCTGCGACGCGCCCATGCCGACCCGCGTCTGCCCATCAATACCGCGCCGAGTCTGGCGGTTGGGCTGGGCGGCGTCGGCATCTCCCTGCGCGATCTGGTCTCGGTCTACGCCGCCATCGCCAATGGCGGACAAGCCGTCAGCCTGCGCGACGGTGTCAGCATGGCGCCAAACCCTACCCAATCCCCTCCCGTGCTGGACCCGGTCAGCGCCTGGTATATTGCCGACATTCTGGCCGACGTGCCGCCACCCCTTAATGGCTCGCCCGGCCGCATCGCCTACAAAACCGGGACCTCCTATGGCTATCGCGATGCCTGGGCAATCGGTTTTGACGGCAGGACCGTTATTGGCGTCTGGGCTGGCCGCCCCGATGGCGCACCTGTCCCCGGTCTGTCGGGCATTGTCGGCGCCGCCCCCATTCTGTTTGAGGCTTTCGATCGCCTGGGCAGCCGCCGCGCACCGCTGCCCCGGGCACCACGGGGCGCCCTGCTGGCTTCCACTGCGGAACTCCCCGCGCCGCTGCGCCGTTTCCGCCACCCCGACAGCGATATGGTGGCGCGCGATTCGGCGCCCGAAATCGCCTTTCCCGGCGATGGTGTCACTGTCGATGCGGCGCTGGGTGATGGCGCGTTTTCGCCCCTCGTGGTCAAGGTGCGCAATGGCGTGCCGCCCTTCACCTTCTTTGCCAATGGGGCCCCTTTTGGCCGCCCCAATTTCGCCCGCCAGAGCAGCTGGAATCCCGATGGACCGGGTTATGTTACCCTGTCGGTCGTTGACGCCGAAGGTCGCGGCGACAGCGTCAGGGTGTTCCTGGATTAGCCGGGCATGAAAATGGGGCGGCGTGACCGCAGCCCCGAACTGGCTCTAGCTGACCTTGGCCAATGCCTGTTCGACGTCGGCAATGATGTCATCGATATGCTCGATGCCCACTGAAATGCGGACAAGGTCCTCTGACACACCCGCCTTGGCCAGTTCTTCTGGCGATAGCTGACGGTGCGTGGTCGAGGCGGGATGGCAAGCCAGCGACTTGGCATCGCCAATATTGACCAGCCGCAAGATCATGTTCAGCGCATCGATGAACTGACCACCCGCAACAGCGCCGCCCTTGATGCCAAAGCTGACGATACCCGAAGCCTTGCCCTTGGTGATCTTGGTGGCGGCCGCATGGTATTTGCTGTCGGCCAGTGCGGCATAGTTCACCCAGCTCACCTTCGGATGGGCGGTCAGATAATTGGCGAGGGCCAGCGCATTTTCGCAGTGGCGATCCATGCGCAGGCCCAGTGTTTCCAGACCCATCAG
>CAXBKI010000200.1:0-5770 GCA_963975955.1 uncultured Devosia sp. | reverse complement strand
AATGGCGGCCTGATCGTCGGTGCCGGTGGTGGACAGCAGATAGACCAGCGGGTGGGTGATGGCGTTGGCGTGGCCACGGTCATTGCCGGCCGGGATCAGGGTGAACTGGACCTGATTGAAGAAATCGGCCATGGCCCATTTGGTTTCCCACTCGGCCTTGTGCCAGGTGCCGCCATGCCAGGCGCCGACCATGTCATTGGCCACGCCCTGATGCCATTCGTCCCAGGTACCGCCCAGATAGGTCGAGGAAACCACGCCCTTGGCGGCGGCATCGACGAAGAACTGGTACATGTCGGTCAGCGCCTGCTTGTCGAGCACCAGCTTGCCCGTGTCCGGGTCAACCATTTCGCCGCCAAAGCTCTGGTAGAACTGCCAGTAATCCGGGCCGTTGGACGGGCGGGGCGCAAAGCCCTTGCCGGCTTCGATAACGCCTGCGTCCTGCATCTTCTTGACGTCATCGAGCATGGAATAGAGCGTGTATTCCCCGCTCTCTACCTTGGCCGGCAAGGCATCGATATCGGCCTGGCTATAGCCGATGTCGGCCAGATGCTTGCGCGAGAAGAAGAAAACGCGCGATTCCGCGTCCTGCGGGATGCCCCAGACCTGGCCATTATAGGAGGCCACATCGATAAGGTTGGGATAGATCTGATTGAGCGGCCAGGCATCGAGATCGACATAGTCTTCAATCGGACGCAGCAGGCCGGACTGCGACCACGGGCCGATGTCCTCGTGCCCGGTCACGATGATGTTGGGCGCGGTGCCCGATTCAGCGGCCAGCGTCACGGCCTGCTTGAAATCGTCCCAGCCCGAATACATCTGCTTTTCGACAGTGATGTTGAGTTCTTTGCCGCTGACGGCGGCTTCGCGTTCGAGGATGTCGGCGGCCATTTCGATGGCATCAACGCGATAGGTGGAGGTTTCACCCGAGCCACCGGCCCAGACGCTGATCGTATAATCTTCAGCAAAGGCAAGGGTGGTGCTGGCGGCGAGAAGGGCCGTGATGGCCGTGGTGCGAAGCGCTCTGGCTAGAATGGTCATTGGTTTCTCCCTGTTGAGCCATTTTCACCCGAGCACTGCGCCGGAACGGCTCAAAAGGCTTGGTTCCGGGGCGTTGCGCAGGTGCAACGGCCTCTCCTTAGGGAGGGTAGATAACACATTCGTGACACTTTGAACACGTGTACATGAAATCTGCGTACACGTGTACATATTCGGGCCCGCAAGCCGTGACTTACCCTTTGCGCGTCGCTCGACGCTGCGGGGGCACCTCGGCCAGGCGCATCATGAACATTGTGATCGTCAAGGCGGGAACTCCGGACGCCCTTGGGCAGTTTGTCAGGCACAACATGAAATGGTGAGCACGATGACCCTGTCCTGGACTCAATTGACACTGGCGCAGCAACAAGCCCTGAGCGCCCTGGGCGCTGGACGCCGCGGCGTCGATCTCGAGCTGGTTGAGCAATTGCGCAATCTCGGGCTCGCGGAACTGAGCCGCGCCGGCGTCGCGGTAAGCGCCTTGGGCGCTACGCTTTTGCCTAGAGCAGCCGCCTGACCAAACAGCGTTGGCCCGAGTTGATCGGGCCGGCGCACTGCGCCGCTTCGCCGTCTGTTATGGCGGCGTGGCCAGTGAGCCGTTCGACAAAAGCCAGCCCGTCATGCGCCGTCAGGCCGTTTGATCGGGCTCGTTCATTTGCAGCAGGTCGACAAGCGCCAGACTTTTGCCGATGATATCGTCCTGCGAAGCTCCGGCCAGGATGGCATCCTCCAGCGCGGCAGCCTGCGTCGAAACTTCTGGCATTCCAAAAATCGCGGCGCCGCCCGCCAGCTTGTGGGCAATGACACCGATCTGCGCAGAGGCTGCGCCATCGGTTTTGACCAGGCTGGCCAAGACGCGCAGTTCCTCGCCGTCGTGCCGGGCACGCACAGCGAAGCTCTCGCGCAACGCAGCCATCCTGATGTCGAAAGATACGGGCTCTGTCATTTTCAATCCAGCCAAGTGCTGGCGCTGCATGCACCACCCAGCCTCCACCATGCCCGAAAGCGCGACGGCGTGACGTCAGGATTTTCCCTACATGGTCCCGTTTGGTGGCTAATCGAGCCAACCCTCGCGCTGAGCGAATTCAAAGATATCCGACCGGCTGAACAGGCCGAGCTTGGCCAGCCCTCGCGCCTTGTGGGTTTCCGCCGTCTTGGCAGAAATCCCCAAGAGCGCGGCGATCTGCTTGCCCGACTGTCCCCGCGCCACCATCTGCAGCACTTCAAGCTCCCGCTTGCTCAGGGAGTCGACGCTTCCGCCGCTGCCGGTCGCGTCGCTGGCATTGTTGCCGATTTCCAGAAACACCTCGCCGGCTGCAACGGTGCGGATACAGTTCAGCAATTCGCTGCCCACGGCAGTCTTGCCAATGACGCCGAGCACCCCATCGTCAACCAGAGGACGCAGGGCTGCCAGGTTGCGCCGTGCCGTGAGCACGATGATGGCAATGTCGGGATGGGAGGCACGCAACCAGCGGATGACCTCCTCGCCCGGTATTTCGGGCATGCCCAGATCGGCCACGACAATGTCCGGGCTCAGTTCGGGGATCTCGCACATCGCCTGTCGGCCCGATGTGCTCGCACCAATAATCGCCAGGTCATCCGCCTGACCGATCAGCGCGCGGAGCGCCTCAATTACCAAGGGATGGTCATCAAGAAGATAGATCGTCGTTGGGGCTTTATCGCCTTTGTTCATGGGCTGCTTACTGGAATTATGTCCTCGAATAATAGTTCAATCAAATCGTACCGGACGGCAAGCGATCAATTCCTGGGCAGTATGGTGACATAGAAGGCGTTACCCAATCTGGTACGGAACAATGGTGCGGCGATTACTGTCGATGCTGATTCCGGCCGCCAGCGGCGGCACCGAGCGCTGCGCGCAGGCCCGGCGCTCACAGATACGGCACGAGACCCCGATTGGATCAAACTGGGCGCGCGCCAGATCGATATCGCCGCCATAGACCAGCGCGCCGGCGTGGCCAACCTCGCAGCCCAGCGCATAGGCATAGCGCTGCGTGATGCCGTGATAGCCGCCACTGCGTTTCTCACGCGACCAGGCAAGGCACAGATAGCGGATGCCATCGGGGGTCTCGGCCAGCTGCCGGATGATCTGGCCATGCGCCTCGAAGGCCCGGTGGACATTCCACAGCGGGCAGGCGCCGCCAAAGCGGGCAAATTGCAGCGCGGTAGCCGAGTGCCGCTTGGTAATGGTGCCCGCCGCGTCAACGCGGGCAAAAAAGAACGGGACGCCTTTTTCACGCGGCCGCTGCATGGTCGACAGGCGGTGGGCAACCTGTTCAAGACTGGCCCCGAACAGATGGGCCAGCTCTTCGATGTCGTAGCGATGGGCCTGGGCTGCCTTGAGATAGGCGCCATAGGGCATCTGCAAGGCCCCGGCGAAGTAATTGGCCAGCCCCATGCGGGCGATGGCGCGGGCGTCGGCGGTCTTGAAATTGGCGGCATCGAGCAGCTGGCCGAGCAGGGTCGTCTGCTCGGTCTCGGCCAGATGGGTGGCGATCTGGAAGAACTGCGTCGATGGCTCCAGCCGGGCGTTGATCGCCAGTGTCCGCGTCGAGCGATCATAGTCCTTGATCAGATCGGGGCGGCTGGGGGCGCTGAGGACCACACGCAGATCATGGGCTTCGCCACAATAGGCGATCAGCCGGTTGAGTCGGTCGGGCGCGAAAGTGCCCAGCTCGTCGGCGAGCGCCTCGGCAGCGCGGTCGAGCGGGTCGATGTAATTGTCGGCGTAATGAAAGAAATCGCGCACCTCCTCGTAGGAGGTCTGCAGACCCGCCTGCGGGTTCCGGGTGAGTTCGGCATCGACACTGACCAGGCGCTCATTGGTCTTTCGGTAGGTTTCGTATAGCTGCAGCATGGCCCGCGCCATGTCCGGCGCATTGGCGGCAACGGTCTTGAGTTCCTGCAGGCTGGGCAGGCTTTCGCCAAAGAGAGGGTCGGCCAGCGCTTCGCGCAGATCGGCCAGCAACCGGTCCGAGGCGTCGGTCATCAGGCTCGAGAGGTCCAGATTGAACCGGTCTGCCAGCACCAGCATGACCGAGGCGGTCAATGGCCGCTGATTGGATTCGATCTGGTTGACATAGGAGGCCGAAATATCGAGCCGGGCAGCCAGCTCGCCCTGTGTCAGCCGGTGCTGGGCGCGCAGCGCCCGCAATCGGGCGCCGGCGAAGACCTTGCGATTAGCCACTTTACACAAGTCCACAAAATTACAACCATCAACTTGTGCGATTGTAACAGCCGCGCGCTTTGCTGTCTTGGGGGATTGCGCGCAACGCGCTAGTCTGTCGGCAGCAGGGAGACGCGCGCATGCAGGACATCATCGCCCAACTCGAGTCCAAACGCGGCCAGGCCCGCCTGGGCGGAGGGCAGCGACGCATCGACATTCAGCACGGCAAGGGCAAGCTGACGGCGCGCGAACGCCTGAGCGTGCTGCTCGATCCGGGCAGTTTTGAAGAATACGACATGTTCGTCACCCACCGGGCGACCGATTTCGACATGGCGGACACCATCATTCCCGGCGATGGCGTCGTGACCGGCTGGGGCACGATCGACGGCCGCATGGTCTATGTGTTCAGCCAGGATTTCACCGTCTTCGGCGGCTCGCTGAGCGAAACCCATGCCAAGAAGATCTGCAAGATCATGGATCTGGCGATGCAGAACGGCGCGCCGGTGATCGGCCTCAATGACTCTGGCGGCGCCCGCATCCAGGAGGGCGTCGCCTCGCTCGGCGGCTATGCCGACGTCTTCTGGCGCAATACCCAGGCCTCGGGCGCAGTGCCGCAGATTTCCGTCATCATGGGCCCCTGCGCCGGCGGCGCGGTCTATTCGCCCGCCATGACCGACTTCATCTATATGGTCAAAGACACCAGCTACATGTTCGTCACCGGGCCCGACGTGGTCAAGACCGTGACCAATGAGAGCGTGACCCAGGAAGAACTCGGCGGCGCTTCCACCCACACCAAAATCTCCTCGGTCGCCGATGCCGCCTTCGAGAACGACATCGAAACCCTGCTCGAAGTGCGCCGGCTCTATGGTTTCCTGCCGCTGGCCGCCGGGCAGCAGCCACCGCATCGCCCCACGCAGGATCCGTCCAATCGCGACGATATAAGCCTTGATACCATCATCCCCGACAGCGCCAACAAGCCCTATGACATGCGCGAGGTGATCGAAAAGATCGCCGACGAGGGCGATTTTCTCGAACTGCAGAAGGATCATGCCGGCAATATCCTGGTCGGCTTCATCCGCATGGGCGGCGACACGGTGGGCGTCGTCGCCAACCAGCCGCTGGTGCTGGCCGGATGCCTCGACATCAGCGCCTCCAAGAAAGCCGCGCGCTTCATCCGCTTCTGCGACGCCTTCGAAATTCCCATCCTGACCCTGGTCGACGTGCCCGGCTTTTTGCCCGGCGTGGCGCAGGAATATGGCGGCATCATCAAGCACGGCGCCAAGCTCTTGTTCGCCTATGCCGAAGCCAGCGTGCCCCTGGTCACCGTCATTACGCGAAAAGCCTATGGGGGCGCCTATGACGTGATGGCATCCAAGCACATCAAGGCGGACGTCAACTATGCCTGGCCCTCGGCCGAAATCGCCGTCATGGGCGCCAAGGGCGCGACGGAAATCCTCTATCGTTCCGAACTGGGCGACAAGGAAAAGATCGCCGAGCGCACGGCCGAGTACGAAGCGCGTTTCGCCAACCCCTTCGTGGCGGCGGCGCGGGGGG
>CAXBKI010000199.1:0-5793 GCA_963975955.1 uncultured Devosia sp. | reverse complement strand
CCAGTTCCATCCCCGCGCCGAACCGGCCCGTGGGCAGGCGATGGGCCAGCATGAAGACCTCGCCATCGCTGACCCCGACCACCTCGAAATCGCCCGCGACGGCGCAGGGCAGGGGCAGGCTCCGCGCCCGCCGATCGGCCACGAAGGTGACGTAGAGCTTGGTGTCGTCATCCTCGACACGCCCCCTGAACGGGTCACTGGCGATGATGGCGCGGATCTCGTCCTGGCTTCGCAGCACCGTGCCGATGTCAAAGCCGAAGCGCTGCTGCAATGCGGTCTCGATCACCGCGGCGCTGACGGTCTCCGGATCGGCGTCGAACAGCACATTGCCGCTCGCCAGAAGGGTTCTGACATTGGCAAAGCCCATTGCCGCGAAGGCGGATTTGAGCTCGGCGCTCCTGACCTGCCGCCTGCCCAGGTTGACGCCGCGCAGCAGGGCCAGATGGCGGCTCATGGCGGGGTCTTCTGCGGATAGATGGTTTCCCCTCGCGCCAGCATCTCGACAAAGCCGCTGATTTTCCGGGCCCGGGCAGCGGGGGTCTTGAGGTTGATGACCCGAAAGATCAGGGCGAAGCGGTTCTGCGCGGTGAGCCCGCGATAGCTTGCCAGCGCCGCCGGATTGGCCGCGATCGCCTCCAGCAGGTCGGCGGGCGGCGCCATGGTCGTGGCATAGGCCGCGTCCCAGCGCCCGTCGGCCTTGGCCGTTTCGACATGGCGCAGGCCGTGTTCGGTCATGCGGCCGTCCGCAATCAGCCGGGCGACATTGTCGCGGTTGATCTGGCTCCAGGTGCTCCTGGCCTTGCGCGGACAGTAGCGCTGCACAAACGAGACATCGTCCCAGGACTTCTTGATCGCGTCGATCCAGCCCCAGCACAGCGCCACGTCGATGGCCTCTACCGGGGTGATGGTCGGCACGCCGCTGGCCTTCTTGAAGATGCGGATCCACACCTCGCCGGCGCTGTCATGATGGGCGCCCAGCCACTGGTAGAAGGCGTCCGGGCTGGCAAAGGTCAGGACCGCCTCGGGGTCAACCTGGACGCTCGCCATGGCCTAGACCTCGGCATCCTCGGGCGTCGCATCGGGTGCCGGGGGCACGATGCCGGCGGCGGCCAGGATGGCGGCCAGCCTGGGATCGAGCAGGTCCGCCGGCGGCAGCTGCAGGCCAAAGCTGGTGCTCAGCACCTCGCGCATTTCCGCCACGCTGGTCAGCTCGCGCGTCACCGGCTCGCTGCCCTCGACATAGCTGGTCAGCTGGTTGTCGCGCAGCGCCAGCCGCTTGCCCGGGGGCGACAGCGCCACGCGCAATTGCCGGCAGAACGGGGAAGCCGGATCGCTCGAGAGGTAGGTATTGGCCGCCTCGTAGGCGTCCAGGCTCTGTTCGTTGGTTTCGAAGGCGTAGAGCGGCCGCCAGGTTTCCCCGGTCCGCGCCTCGAGCAGCCAGACCGGTTCGCCCCCGGTCAGCCGGAAGGTCTCATGGGGCGTATTCTGCTCGACATCGGGCTTGAGCTTGAGCGGGGCCGTCAGCGTCAGCCCGCCGAACCCGACATCGGCGATATAGGTGGATTTGTTGATATCGACCGCCAGCAGCATGTGATGCGCCGGCCCGGGGGTGTCGATGGCCTCCGGATTGTTCCACAATACCCGCGCGGCCAGGCCGCGCACGGTGAAGTCGAGCTCGCCCAGCATAGCCATCAGCAGCAGATTATGCTCATAGCAATAGCCGCCGCGCCGCTCGGTCAGCAGCTTGTTCTGCAGGCTTGCCAGATCCAGTTTGACCGGCAGGCCCAGCAGCGGATTGAGATTTTCAAAGGCAATGGCTGCCGGATGCAGCGCGTGCAACGCTTCGAGAGTCGCCAAGGTCGGGGCGATCGATCCAGCAAAGCCGATTCGCTCGAAATATGCGTTCAGATTGACCTTTTGGCGCATCGGCCACCCTTGTCGCTATTGGCACACGGGGCGCAATATGGGTGATCACAATCGCCCTGTCACCGTGGCGTGATTGCAATTTCCTTGCATCAGGGGGCTGGACAGCCGCCATTTTGCGCCTAAGGGGCGAGGCCTGCGGGCTGCCAGAATGCCCTCAAAACGCGGCTAGCCCGGCGTCTTGCGCACCCGGATCACCACGTCGACATGGCTCACTTCCATGCCCTTGGGCGCCTCGGGCAACTTCATGAACTCGACCGAGGCGGCCGGGATATCGATCATGCGCTGCTCGTCTTCGACGTAGAAATGGTGATGGTCGGATGTATCGGTATCGAAATAGGAGCGTGCCGCATCCACCGCCACCTCGCGCAGCAGGCCCGCTTCGTGGAACTGGTGCAGCGTATTGTAGATGGTGGCCAGCGACACGTTGACATGGGACTGGCTGGCTTCGCCGTGCAATTGCTCGGCGCTGACATGGCGGTGGGCGCCGCCGAACAGCAATTCGGCCAGCGCCACGCGCTGTCGGGTTGGACGAAGTCCGGCCATGCGCAGCACGGCCGTGAGACACGGTTTGCGCGAGGGGTGTGACCGGGCGGTCTGGCTACGATCAGTCATGGGGTCCTTGAGTACTCTGAAGGGCCGTAAGATACTGGCGTTGTTATAACCATGACAGCAAGTTCACACAAGGCGCCGTGCCGTCGCAGGGCGGCGGCCCTGCCAAAGCCCCGCGCGCCGACTTGACCCCCTCTACGCGCCCCTATACGAGACAAACACAAGGTTAACCAGGGTTTGATGCATGGCCGAGCGGCAAAGCGCATTTGGGTATCAAGAGCTGCATGGCCGGGGCGAACTGCCAGGCCAGGGCGATGCGCGCCTGCCCGCGCCCCCCATGCTGATGTTTGACCGCATCACCTCCATTTCCGAGGACGGCGGCGCCTATGGCAAGGGCCAGGTGCGTGCCGAGCTCGACGTCAATCCGGACCTGTGGTTCTTCAAATGCCACTTCATCGGCGATCCGGTGATGCCCGGCTGCCTGGGCCTGGACGCCATCTGGCAGATGACCGGCTTTTTCCTCAGCTGGATCGGCCAGCCCGGCAAGGGCCGCGCCCTGGGCGGCGAAATCAAGTTCACCGGCCAGGTGACCGATGATGTAAAACTGGTCGAATACGGCATCGACCTCAAGCGCGTGATGAAGGGTCGCTTGACCCTGGGCATCGCCGATGGCTGGGTAAAGGCTGACGGCGCGGTGATCTACGAAGCCAAGAATTTGCGCGTCGGCCTGTTCACCGACGCACCGATGCAGGCCGAAAAGACCGCCTGATCGCCCGCATTCTGACGTATTCAACCAACAAGAATCGCCCGGCCAAGGGCGTCCGACAAGACCAAGTGAGGCCACGATGAGACGAGTTGTCGTCACCGGCATGGGTATCATTTCCTCAATCGGCAATTCGCTGGACGAGGTAACCGCCAGCCTGCGCAGTGCCACGCCGGGCATTGTCTTCGCCGAGGACTATGCCGAACTGGGCTTCCGCAGCCAGGTCAAGGGCGATCCGCGCCTGGACCCGTTCGAGCTGCTCGACCGCCGCGTCACCCGGTTCATGGGCAAGGGCGCGGCGTGGAACTATCTGGCCATGCAGCAGGCCATCGCCGATGCCGGCCTGACCGAGAGCGACGTTTCCAACCCCATGACCGGCATCGTCATGGGCTCGGGCGGCGCCTCCACCCGCACCATTGTGGAAGCGGCCGACACCACCCGCAAGAACACCAGTCCCAAGCGGATCGGCCCGCTGGCCGTGCCCAAGGCGATGGGCTCGACCGCTTCGGCCACGCTGGCCACCGCCTTCGGCATCAAGGGCGTCAACTATACCATCACCGCCGCCTGTGCGACCTCCAAGCATTGCATCGGCAATGGCATGGAACAGATCATGCTGGGCAAGCAGGACATCGTCTTTGCCGGCGGCCATGAAGATCTCGACTGGACGCTGTCGAACCTGTTCGATGCCATGGGCGCCATGAGCTCGAACTATAACGACAATCCGCAGAAGGCCTCGCGCTGTTATGACCTGGCCCGCGACGGTTTCGTGATCTCGGGCGGCGCGGGCGTCCTGGTGCTCGAGGAGTATGAGCACGCCAAGGCGCGCGGCGCTAGGATCTGGGCCGAGCTGGTCGGCTATGGCGCCACGTCCGACGGGCTCGACATGGTGGCGCCGTCGGGCGAGGGCGCAGCGCGCTGCATGCAGATGGCGCTCAGAAATGTCGGCCCCAAGGTCGACTATATCAATCCCCATGCCACCTCGACCCCGGTTGGCGATCTCAAGGAGATCGAGGCCATCCGTGCCGTGTTTGGCGATGCGGGCAGCTGCCCGCCCATCTCGGCCACCAAATCGCTGACCGGCCACAGCCAGGGCGCCACCGGCGTGCATGAAGCGATCTATTCGATCCTGATGATGAAGCACCGCTTCATCGCTGCCAGCGCCAATATCGAGACCATCGATCCCGCCTTTGAGGACATGCCCATCATCCGCCAGCGTCGCGACGACGTCGACCTGGGCGTGGTGCTGAGCAACTCCTTCGGCTTTGGCGGCACCAATGCGGCCCTGGTGTTCCAGCACCCCGACGTCTGAGCGGACGGCACAGCAGTAATATCGGCCGCGCCGCCCTCGGCCGGCTCCAGATCCGCGCTGCGCCGCCGAACGGTGACGCGCCGGGGATGACGGCGCCCGCCGACTGTCCCGGAGAACACGGCGCGTCAGGCGCCCCCGGCGGCCAAGGCGCAGCACATGCCGCCGCAGCCTTGATTATTTGCGCCATTTTGCCGAAATTGCGCCCAGGCGGGGGCGCCTGAGGCTGCGTGGCGGCCCATATGAAATTGACGAAAGCATCCATGAGCGACGTGCACGACTTTCAGGACGATATCGACGCTGTTTCCCGCATTGCCGCCATCCCATCCATCCTCAACGTCGTCTGCGGGGCCACGGGCATGGGCTTTGCCGCGGTGGCACGGGTTACCGAGGATCGCTGGGTCACCTGCGAGGTGCTCGACAATGTCCATTTCGGGCTCAAGCCGGGCGACGAGCTCAAGGTCGAGACCACCCTGTGTCACCAGGTCCGCTCGGACCGCCGCGAAGTGGTGATCGACCATGTCAGCCAGGACCCGCTCTATGCCGACCATCACACCCCGCGCCTTTACGGGCTGCAAAGCTATATTTCGGTCCCCATCATTCTGGCAGACGGCAGCTTTTTCGGCACCCTTTGCGCCATCGACAGCGCGCCGGCCAAGGTGAACAATCCCGCCACCGTGGGCATGTTCCGCCTGTTTGCCGAGCTGATTGCGCACCATCTCGACAGCAATCGGCAACTCGATCAGAGCCAGGCGGAACTGGCCGAAGAGCGCGTTACCGCCGGACTGCGCGAACAGTTCGTGGCGGTGCTGGGCCATGACCTGCGCAACCCGCTCAGCTCGCTGGACGCGGGGACGCGCCAGCTTCTCAAGGCGCCGCTTGATGACCGGTCGGTCGAGATTGTCGGCCTGATGCGCAAGAGCGTCAGCCGCATGGCGTCACTGGTGGACAATATGCTCGATCTGGCGCGGGGGCGATTGGGCGGCGGCATCCAGCTCGAGACGGCGACCGACGAAACCCTGCATGCCGTGGTCGAACAGGTGGTCGACGAGCTCCGCGCCGCTCATCCCGAGCGGCAGATCGAGGCCGAACTCAATCCGGTGGGGCGACTGTCCTACGATCGGACGCGCATCGAGCAGCTGGTGTCCAATCTGCTGGGCAATGCCATAACCCACGGTGCCGAAGACGTGCCGATCAAGGTGACGGTGGGGGTGGTGGATGGCCAGCTCGAAATGTCGGTGTGCAATGG
>CAXBKI010000198.1:0-5802 GCA_963975955.1 uncultured Devosia sp. | reverse complement strand
TCAATTTCATCATCGGCTTCAATCACAAGCCCGGGCGCTACGTCGGTTTCAGTTAGGGGCCCGCGTCCCGTCGCTCCAGCGTCCCACCAGGTCCTGCTTGGGTCCGGCTGTCGCGCCCCGGTCAGCACTGGCCACCACCTCGTCGCTGGCTGCTGCGCCTGCGTCCATGATGTCGTCGACATAAAGCTGGAACATGTCGGCGGCCAGCTCGTAGCAATAGGTGACCTCGCTCTCGGCCGGGCTGTAGAATGCATTGGCCTCGCCGCATTGCCTGGCGGTGAAGGTGACAGGGCCGGGCAGTACATAGCTTGAGGTGATCAGTTCCGCGGCCCGTTCAAGCACTTTCCGGCTCTTCAGCGCAGCCTCGAACACCCCGTATTCGCCGGCATCTTCATAGCGCACGGTAATGGCGGCGCCGGGCGCATCGACAACGGCATGGGGTTCGAGCAGCGTCGCCCAGGCGGTGGCGGCCTGCCCGAATGTGTTGCCGCAGCTGTCCCGCCGGTCCTGGTCAAGGTCATAGGCGTCCGCAGTCTGGGCAAATGCCTCGGGGTCCTTGCCCACCATCATGCAGACCATTGCATAGGCGCGCTGGATGTCCAGGCTGTGCTCGTCATAATAGGACAGGTCGTCAACGCTGGTTGCCGTGGATTTGACCGCGTTGAAATACCAGCCATCGGCACTGTCGATGAGCGCATTATAGCTGTCGTCATCGGCATCGTCGGTCAGCAGCAGGATGGTGGCCAGCGAGTCGGCCGCGTCCTCTTCCTTGCCCAGCACCGGCAGGCCCAACTCGCCGACCAGCATGTGGCCGATCTAGTGATACATCGTGAAGACCGCGTCATGCATGGCAAAGTCGGTCGCCTCGGCGGTCTGGGCCGCGCTGAGTGTCTGCGCCTGCGTCGGCATGCTCAGGGCCACGATCAACGCGATGGCCTGCGTCATTGCGGTTGGCGTCTTCATTCCAGTTCCCCCGGGCTGGTTGTCACGGCTCACGTGCCGCTCAGCCGCCGCTGTGCTTGTCTTTGCGCGGGGCGCGTGGCTGCCGGTCTGGCGCTGCCACGGGCATGTTGTCGGCATAGATATCCATGTAATCGGCCATCAGCTCGTAGCAGAAGATGATTTCCACCGTATCGGGATCATAAAACGCATTGGCCTCGCCACATCGCTTAGCGCTGAACCGGACCGGTGCGCTCAAATTGTAGCTGCGCCTGACGTCGCCGGCGACCTGCTCGAAGACGCCGCTGGCCTTGAAGGCGTCCGCCCCCATGCGCAGGGCGCCGCCGGCCGCCGCATAGGTCACCGTAACGCTGCTGCCGCGCCGGCTGCTGCCATTGTGCCGGTCCAGCAGGCCCTTGAGGTTTCTGTCGACTGTCTCATAATCCCAGCGACAGCTTTCCCGGCGCTCATAGGGCAGGTGATAGCTGTTGGCGACCGTCTCGAACGTCGTCGCATCCTTGCCAACCATCATGCAGACGATCTGATAGGCCCGCTGCTTGTCCAGCATGTAGGCCGCCGCGTAGTCGTGCTCTGCGCTGCCGCTGTTATAGGCCACGCCTGAGAGGAACCAGCCGCGCACGGCGTCATTCAGTGCCTGCTCCGAGCGGGCGGTGCCCTGGCTCAGCAGCATCCAGCTGGCCATATTGTCCGCGACATCTTCCTCGCGCCCCAGCACCGGCAGGTCGAGCTGGTCGATCAGCAAATGGGCGACCTCATGGTAGAGTACGAACATGGCGTTGTTGGCGGCAAAACGGCGCTGTTCGGCAAACTCCTGTTTGCTCAGGCCCGCGGCCTGCGCCAGGCCACCCAGGCCCAGGCACAGCGTAACAAGCGCGAAAAACCGGCAAATCAACAAATGCATGCGGGCCCTTCGCCGACTGTAGTGGAGACCAGCAAACGGCAGCGCGGGCCCGGCGTCAAGATCGACGCAGGCGACCGGTTAATCGCTGCTTGGCTCCCAGCCGGGCGCGCCGAGTTCAAAGCCGGAAAACTGGAAGCCCGGCGCCACGGTGCAGCCCACCAGCGTCCACTCGCCCGTGCTGCGGGCCGCCTGCCAGGCTGCCTGTGGCACCACCACTTGTGGCCGCTGTCCCGCAGCCAGGTCGGCGCCGAGCAGGCTGACCTCGGGCCGCGCGCCCTGTGAAATGCTCAGCTCGAGCGGGGCGCCGGCATAATAGTGCCAGACCTCGACCGCATCGACCCGATGCCAGGCGGAAACCTCGCCGCGTTCGAGCAGGTAGTAGATCGCTGTCGAGCGCGCCCGCCCTTCCACCCTGGCGGCATCCTCGAAGGTCTGCACATACCAGCCGCCTTCGGGGTGCCGCTGCAGCCCGAGCGTGGCGATGATATCCTGGGCGGTCGGGGTGCTCATGCCTGTTCTGCGGTCTCCAGCTCGGCGCTCAGGGCCAGCCATTGCTCTTCGGTCGTCTCCAGCTCGGCGCCGAACCGCGCCTTGTCCTTGCCCAGCGCGATCACCGCCTCGGGGCTGCCTTCGTAGACCTTGGGGTCGGCAAGCTGGGCTTCGATCTTGTCGATCTCCCGCTTGAGCCGCGCGATCTTGGCTTCCGCGTCCTTGATGGCGCTCTTGATGGGCGCGATCTCGGCGCGCTTTGCCGCCGCTTCCTGCTTGTTGGCCTTGCGCTCGGCCTTGGTGCCGCCCTTGCTCTCCTTGGCCGAGGTGATGGCATTCTGGTAGCTGTCGAGATCCTCGTCCAGCTCGCGAATGGTGCCGCCTTCGGCGATCCACAGCGTGTCGCAGGTCGCCTCGATAAGGTGGCGGTCATGGCTGATGATCAGCACGGCACCTTCATAATCGTTGAGCGCATGCACCAGCGCATCGCGGCTGTCGATGTCCAGATGGTTGGTCGGCTCGTCCAGGAACAACATGCCGGGGCCTGAAAAGGTGATCAGGCCCATCAGCAGGCGGGCGCGCTCGCCGCCGCTCAAATTCTTGGCCAGCGTGTCCATGCGTGACTTGGTCAGCCCCATCTGGCTGAGCCGCGAACGGCGCTTGGCCTCGCTGTCGGTGGGCATCAGTTCCACGACATGCTCGAACGGCGTCCATTCCGGCTTGAGCTTGTCCATCTGGTGCTGGGCGAAATGGGCGATCTCGAGCTTCTTGCCCTTGTTGAACGAGCCACCCATCGGCTTGATGTCGCCTGCCAGCAGCTTGGCGAAGGTCGACTTGCCGTTGCCGTTCACGCCGATCAGCGCGATGCGGTCGTCCGGGTCGATGCGCATATTGATGTTGCGCAGGATGGCCTTGTCCCCATAGCCCGCCGACACGCCATCGAGCGTGATCATCGGCGTCGACACTTCGGCCTTGGGCTGCTGGAACGTGAAGGGCGCCGAATATTCGTCGAACATCGCCGCTGGCGGCTTGAGCTTTTCAATCATCTTGACGCGCGACTGGGCCTGCTTGGCCTTGGAGGCCTTGGCCTTGAAGCGGTCAACGAATTTCTGCAGATGCGCGACCTGGTCGAGCGCCTTCTCGCGGCTCTTGTTATTGAGCTCCATCTGCATCCGGCGGGTATTTTCGAACGTGTCGTAATTGCCCTTGTAGAAGGTCAGCTTGCGGTGTTCGAGATGGATGATCGAATTGACCGACTTGTTGAGCAGGTCGCGGTCATGGCTGATCATGAAGACGGTATAGGGATAGGTGGCCAGGTATTTTTCCAGCCACAACGTGCCCTCGAGATCGAGATAGTTTGTCGGCTCGTCCAGCAGCAGCAGGTCTGGCTGGCTGAACAGCACGCCGGCCAGCGCCACGCGCATGCGCCAGCCGCCCGACAGTTCATGCGTCGGCGAGTTCTGCCGGTCCTGCTCGAAACCGAGGCCCTTGAGAATGGATGAGGCCCGCGCCTCGGCGGTATAGGCGTCGATATCGGCCAGCCGGATATAGATCTCCCCGATCCGGTCGGGATCGGTGGCGGTTTCGGCTTCGGCCATCAGCGCCGTGCGCTCCTTGTCCGCCGACAGCACCACATCGAGCACGGACTCGTTGCCGGCGGGTGCTTCCTGCGCCACCGCGCCGATCCGCGCCTGCTTGACCAGCTCGATGCTGCCGGCATCGGGGTGGATATGCTCCTGGATCAGGTGGAACAGCGTGGTCTTGCCGGTGCCGTTCTTGCCGACAAAGCCGGTCTTGGAGCCGGTCGGCAGCACCACCGAGGCGCCTTCGAACAGTTCGCGACCCTGGATGCGATAGGTGAGGTTGTTGATCGAGAGCATGTCAGCGGCAATCTATGCAGGGGGGCGGACAAAACAGCGTCACGGCCAGAGCCGTGCACATACCCGCAACAAAAGTCTTTGCCGCTGGATAAGGTCATGTGGCCTCGAAGGCAACCGGGATTCCCGCATGGTTGCCTCCCGCCACTCCCGCTAGCGCTGCACCAGCGCGGGCCAGTCGGTGATCAGGGAGTCCCGCATCGTCAGTCCCAGCGCCCCGCCGCGCGCCCGATTGTCCACCAGCAGCCGCGCAAAGGCCACGCGATCATCACCGCGTTCCGCCCAGCCGATGAACCAGCCCAGCGAGCGGTCCTTGGCGTAATTGCCCTGCGCATCGGTCACCCAGCCGCTCCCGGTCTTGCCCGTCAGCACCCACCCGTCACCCGCCGGGAAGCTGGGGAGAGCAGCGCGCGCCCCGGCCTGTGCACCGGCCGACACCGGCAATTGCCCCAGCACCAGCCCGCGGACGAACTGCACCTGCTCCTCGGGCGAGATGGTCAGCGATGCCCCAAGCCAGGCATGGGTCATGCCATTGTCCTTGCCCGCTGTGCCCGCGACGTCCCTGTTGCCGTAATCGATCCGTGCCACCAGGGCGCCGAACGTTTCCGCGCCCATCCGCTGCACGAGTTCGCGCGAATACCAGAGCACCGAATCCCGCTCCCAGATCGTCGGATCCACGCTCTTGCGGTCCCGCTCGGGCGCCGCGATCCCGGGCTGCCAGTGCCAGCTGGGCGTGTGGCTGTCCTTGAGGATGCCGGTTTCAAACCCCATCACGGCCAGCGGCAGCTTGAAGGTGGAAAACGGCGCGACGCGCTGGTCGCAGGTTCCATCGCGTACCAGCACCGCGCCGCTCTCGACATCGGCGATCAGCGTGCAGGTCAGCGGTTCGGCGGCATGGCCGGCGACCGGCACGATGGCCAGCAGCAGGCTCAGGAGGGCAGGGCGCAGCAACACGAACATGGCACCAACGGGCAAGGACAACGGGGCAGGGCCGGACTATGGTGAGCCATTGGGCAAAACTGTGGTCGCCTCGGCCCGCCAATTGCGGCATACAGCCGTCTTGCCTGTGTCGCAGTCTCCCGTTACAAGGCGCGACCTTTCCCACAGACCCATTCAAGGATCTACCCATGGCGCTCGAACGCACATTCTCCATCATCAAGCCCGATGCCGTCCGTCGCAACCTGATCGGCAAGATCGTCGCCAAGTTCGAGGAAGCCGGTCTGCGCCCGATCGCCCTCAAGAAGATCCACATGACCCGCGCCCAGGCCGAAGGCTTCTACGCGGTCCACAAGGAACGCCCCTTCTTTGGCGAACTGGTCGAGCAGATGATTGCCTCGCCCGTCGTCGTGCAGGTGCTTGAAGGCGAAAACGCCATTCTCAAGAATCGCGAAGTCATGGGCGCCACCAACCCGGAAAACGCCGCTCCCGGCACCATCCGCAAGGAATTCGCGCTCTCGATCGGCGAGAACTCGGTGCACGGCTCGGACGCCCCCGAGACTGCTGCCGAAGAGATCCGCTACTTCTTCAAAGAAGACGAACTGGTCGGCTAATGCCCTATATCAGCGTCCGGATCGT
>CAXBKI010000197.1:0-5802 GCA_963975955.1 uncultured Devosia sp. | reverse complement strand
CGTCGATGAAGATGATGCAGGGCGCATTCTTCTTGGCCTGTTCGAACATGTCGCGCACGCGGCTGGCGCCAACGCCGACGAACATTTCCACGAAGTCCGAACCCGAAATGGTGAAGAACGGCACATTGGCTTCGCCGGCGACAGAACGGGCCAGCAGCGTCTTACCGGTACCGGGAGGACCCACCAGCAGCACGCCGCGCGGAATCCGGCCACCCAGCCGCTGGAACTTGCCCGGATCGCGCAGGAACTCGACGATTTCCTCCAGATCCTGCTTGGCTTCGTCAACGCCGGCCACGTCTTCAAACGTCACCTTGCCGCTTGATTCGGTCAGCAGCTTGGCGCGCGACTTGCCAAAGCCCATGGCGCCGCCCTTGCCACCGCCCTGCATCTGGCGAATGAAGAAGAACCAGACGCCGATAATGACGATGAAGGGCAGCCAGGATGACAGCAGAACTGTCCAGAACGGGCTCGATTCCGGTGCGCGGGCGGTGATCGAAACGTCCTTGTCTTCAAGGCGGGTGATCACATCAGCCCCAGCAGGCAGCACGGTTTCAAACCGGGTACCGTCCGACAGGGCGCCTGAAACGACATTGTCCGTGATCACCACAGACTTGACGCGACCGGCATCGATGTCGGCGACGAACTGGCTAAAGCTCTTGTCTGAAACGGAAATCGAGCGGGTCGATGACTGAAAAACCTGGAACAGGCCCATCAGCATAAAGAGAATGACCAGCCAGATAGCGAAGTTGCGGAAATTTCCGTTCATCAATCCTGTCCCGGAGAGGACCGCGCGAGGAGGCGCGGTTAGTGTGCCGAATGTATGTCCGCCATTGGGGCGTTACAAGGGCCAGACCTGCGGCGCTTTGAGCGTCCCGTCCAGTCACAATGTCCTGACGGGGTTAACATGGCATGTCGCAGGCGGGCAACGCTGTCGACAAAGAGCGTATTGGCGTGTCCCCGCGCCGCGCAGCCACGCAGGGCGGACCGGCAAATCTCCCACCGCCTCAGTCGATCAGCAACTGCACGCTGATACGCTCGTCGAACGACCACCCGCCCAGCGACAGCACGCCGCCCGCCGCATCGCGCACGATCGGGGCGGTGCGGATCGCCTCTGCGGGCGCGGTCACCTTGAAGCCGAGAAACGCTTCCAGCCGGTGCCGCGGCAGATAATCGGCCACGCTGGCGGTCAGCCCGGCGTCATCCGAGCCATTGATGATGCGAAAGCGTTCATCCCACACCAGTTCGCTACGGGGGCGCAGCATGGCGTCGGCGGGCATCGCCCGCCCGGGTTCGCGCGCTACGGCAATCACGTCGCCCTTCAGGCGCACCACGCAGCCCAGCACGGTGTGCGACTTGGCCAGACTGTCGGCGCAGATCGCGTCGCGCAGCCGCTCGACTTGCCCCAATGCGCGGGGCTTCTGCCGCCCGCCAACAATATTGAGCACCCGGCTGAGCACCCGCGTCGAGACGGCGGCGCCCAGCGGAGCGAAGGGCGCCAGCGCGATCCGGGCGGCACCAAACCCGTCCAGCCGGACCATTTCGGCAAAACACGCATCGGCCATCTGGGCAATCGCCGCATCGGCTTCGCCCATGCGGGCCGCAAACTGCACGATCGTGGACGCATCCAGTCCCAGTTCAGCCAGAGCCGGCATGGCCTGCCGCCAGCGCACGCGCTCATAGTGCGGGTCCAGATTTGACGGATCGGCCACGGGCACCAACCCGGCATCCTGCACCAGTCCGGCCAGGGCATCGGGATGCACATCGAGCAAGGGGCGATAGACCCGCACGCCCTCGATCTCGGCCATCGGGGCCATGCCCTTGAGGCCCTCGAGCCCGCTGCCATGGGCCAGCCGCATCAGCACGGTCTCGGCCTGGTCCTTGCGGTGATGCCCCGTCAGCAGGACGCCGACCCCATCGCGGGCCATGGCCTGGCCGATCAGGCGATACCGCGCCAGCCGGGCAGCTTCCTGCAGGCCGGCCTGCGGCTTGATGCCCTCCCAGCGCAGTCCTGTCGCGTCCAGCCCGCGTGAACGCGCCACGCCCAGGACCATGGCAGCTTCGGCCGCCGCCTCGGCGCGCAGCCCATGATCGAGCGTATAGACATGCAGCCGCGGTGGCTGAGGCAGGCCGGCAGCCCAGCGCTGCGCCAGCAACAGCAGCCCCAGGCTATCGGCACCGCCTGATACCGCCAGGCCAATGGCCGGTTCGTCAGCCACCCCGGCAAACAGCGCCTGCAGCCCGACCTGGCTCTGAATATCCGGGCCTAGGCGGGTGGACATTGGGCCCGGACTTTTTCCTCGGCAAGGCGAGTGGTGAACACCGGCGTGACGTCGGGGTAGCGCTTGTCGATCTCAGCCAGTGTCCGACAGGCGGTCTCGCGTTCCCCGGCCCCCGACAGCGCCATGCCCAGCTTGAGCAGCAGGTCGGGCGCCCGCGGACTTTCCGGCGCCTTTTGGAAGGCATTGAGCAAGACGTCGGCCGCCTCGCTATAGGCCTGGCGGTACAGCAAGGCATCGCCGAGCAGATTGGCGGCTTCCGTCGCCTGCGGATTGTCCGGATAGAGCGACAGGAACTGGGTGAACTGATCCTCGGCAAAAGGATAGTCGCCCGTGCTGATCGCTTCAAAGCCAGCCGCGAACTGGGCATCGGCATCGGCATTGCCGGTATCGACGGCCGCCGGGTCATAGCTCAGATTGAGCGGCTTGCCTGTCACCAGATCAAGCCCGCCGGTCGCGCCGGTACCAACCAGCGGATCGGACGAGTCCCCCAGATCATCCATCGGCGCCGCGCCGTCGGTATAGGTGGGGTCAAATTCAATTTCGCCGGGCAATGGCTGCACGCCCTGCTCAGGAATTTCAGTCATGGGAACATTGGGATCCTGCGGCAAGGCCTCAGGCTGCATCGCGCCGCCTGCTTGGGTTGCCGCCTCAGGTTTTGGGCGCGCACCGCCTTCCAGTGCCTGGAATCGGAACTCGTTGTCCTCACTCATCCGATTGACCAGTTCCTGCATCTGCGTCAGCTGGAACGTCAGCCCCTCGATCTGGCCGTTGAGCAGGCGGTTCTGCTCTTCGAGCTGCTGGATGCGCACCATCAGCTGGGCCGTATCGGCAGCTTGCGCCACCAGCACACGCTCGGGCGCGGCATCGCTGATCACCCGGCTGCTATCGGACGGCGGGGTGGAAAACATGGCCGCGTGGACCAATGTCGGGGTCGCAACCCCGAGCGCCAGGACAGTGGCCAGCGCCACCCGCGTCCGCACTCTGGTTGAATTGAGTTTATTCAAGATACTGAGCCTCTCATCATTTTCTGATGCACAAAACCATGAACCCTTGCAGGCCTGCAAATAAAGGCCAATTTTGGTCAAAACAAAGCGCCCGGGCCATTTACATGGCTCCGGGCGCTCTTGCCTCCAGTTTGCACTGGATCGGTTGGGCTTTCCCAGGCGGAAAAGCCCTGTACTGGACTACTGGACGACCGTCACCGCGCGGCGGTTCTGGCTCCAGCAGGAGATGTCGTTGCAGATCGCCACCGGGCGTTCCTTGCCGAACGACTGGCTGGTGATGCGGTTGGCGCTGACGCCGCGCGACACCAGATAATTGACCACCACGGACGAGCGACGGGCGCCAAGGGCAATATTGTACTCGCGCGTGCCGCGCTCGTCGGCATGGCCTTCGACCATGATGCGATAGTTCTGGTACTGGTTGAGCCAGGCTGCCTGCTTGTCCAGCGTGGCCGAAGCCTCCGCCGTCAGCGAACTGGAGTCGGTGGTGAAGAACACGCGATCGCCAACCGACACCAGGAATTCCTGCTGGCTGCCCGGCGCGCCGCCGCCAGGTCCGAGATTGCCCACACCCGTCGGCATGGTGTTGGGCGTACGCGAACAGGCCGCGATCGCCACGACGAAAAGCAACATTGCGGCGGCACGCAATGCAGTATTGAACGGTGCGGTGATAACCACGGGAAGGCTCCTGGAAAGGCAAAATCTTAAGCACGGCATTTACCGCACTTAGTCTTAAGGCCGGGTTTGCGGGCTTGGTTAATCAATGCCTATCACGGCGTGAATGTGGCGGCGATGCTGGCTTTTTTGTGATGTTGTTGTGGCGCAACAGCTCGGCCGATCATCACATTAAGGTTAAGTGCTTGGCGCAAAAGCACGATGGCCACCGGCACGGCTGCCGATGGCCATCTTGTAAAAGTCCCGATCGCAGCAGGCTATCAGGCCCGCAGATCTGACCAGGCCGGATCAGAGGCGTAACTCTCGGTCGGGATGGTCAGCAGGTTACGGCCCCAGATGTCCACGCTCATCAGCTTGGGGCCGTCATTGCCGCCCGGATCCTGGAAGAACATGATCACCCGCCCATTGGGCGCCCAGGTCGGGCCCTCGGCGTGGAAGCTGGAATACAGCATCCGCTCGCCCGACCCATCCGCATTCATGATGCCGATATTGAACTGCCCGCCCGATTGCCGGGTAAAGGCGATCAGATCGCCCTTGGGTGACCAGACCGGCGTCGAGTAGCTGCCCTGGCCAAAGCTGATGCGGTTGGCGTTGCCGCCGCCGGCGCCCATCATGTAGATCTGCGGCGAGCCGCCCCGGTCGCTTTCAAAGACGATCCGGCTGCCATCGGGCGAATAGGACGGACCGGTATCGATCGCCGCGCCAGACGTCAGTTGCAACGGCTGCCCGCCATTGATGCCGGTGGTATAGATATTGGTCGCCCCGGCCTGCTCCACCGAGAACGCCACCGTGTTGCCATCGGGCGAAAAGCGCGGCGCGAAGGTCATCGCACCCACCTCGGTCAGCCGCTGCTGCCGGCCGGTGGACAGCTGCAGCAGGTAGACCTGCGGGTTGCCATCGGCAAAATTCATGTAGGTGACCATGTCACCGCCGGGCGAAAAGCGTGGGGTCAGGGCCATGGTGCTGCCGTCGGTGAGATACTGCACATTGGCGCCGTCCTGATCCATGATCGCCAGGCGCCTGACGCGGTTCGCCTTGGGCCCGCTTTCGGCCACATAGATCACCCGGGTATCGAAATAGCCCGAACCGCCGGCCAGCGCCTCATAGATCGCGTCCGAGATGATATGGGCCACCCGGCGGCTGGAATTGGCATCGGTATTGTAGCTCTTGCCCACGACCTGGGCCGCCTGCTGGGTATCCCAGACCCGCACCGAGGAGGAAATCTGCGCCCCGCGCTCCACGCCGCCCATCACCAGCGCATCGACATTGGCCGTGCGCCAGGTGGGAAAATCGGGTGTTGCATTGACGTCGCCCACCTGCACCGGCAGCGACGCCGGATCGAGCGGCAGGAACAGGCCCGAGCGCCGCAGATTATTGCGCACGATTTCGGCGATCTCCCTGCCGAAAGTAGGGTCGGAAGAGGCAAAATCGGGAATGGCGATGGGCAGGGGCTGGAAATTGGCGCCCTCCACCACAATGCGCAGCTGCGCCATGGCCAGCGACGACCCAGCCAGCAGTGCGCCACCGGCCAGGCCAAGTTTGAGCGCATTGCGCCGCGTGAGCAGGTTCATATGTCGTCTCCAGTTTCGCCGTCGGTGCGCCACATTGCGCCCCCAACATACCAATTCAAAGTCACGGCCGCAGTTCCACTTCAATCTGCCGCCATTCGTCATAAGCATCCGCCGAAAGCATCTCATAGGGGCCGCACTGGGCCACCGCCCGCTGCGCGGCGCGGGCCACGGCCCCGCCTGCCGGCGACGCATCGGCCGAAATGATCTGCGTACCGGCCACGCTGCGATCGGGGTTCATTGTCACCATCAAACGCACATTGAGCCCACTATTGATAT
>CAXBKI010000196.1:0-5856 GCA_963975955.1 uncultured Devosia sp. | reverse complement strand
GATACTGAATATGGCCTGTCGGCTGCGGTGTTCGGGCGGGATGTCAACCGCGCCATGGCGGTCGGAAGGCGCATTGAATCGGGCATCTGCCACATCAATGGACCGACCGTGCATGATGAGGCGCAGATGCCGTTTGGTGGTGTGAAATCATCGGGTTACGGCCGTTTTGGCGGCAAGTGGGGCATCGCCGAATTCACCGAACTGCGCTGGATGACGGTGCAGCAGAGCGGCCATATCCACTATCCGTTCTGACCCCGGACAGGGCCCGGGCGCCCCTGATCGGGCAGCCCCGGGCCGTCGCATGACCTTCGATCTGTCGCCACCTGACAGCCCGAAATGCTAGCATCTGGCGCAACGTTCAGGGCAGGCCGGTATAGTTTTCCGCCAGGCTCTGCTGCGCCACCCGCGATCCGGCCAGATAATCGAATTCGGCCCGCTGTATGCGGCGCCCGAAGGCGCCTGTATCGGGGAAGGTGTGCAGCAGCGAGGTCATCCACCAGCTGAAGCGTTCCGCCTTCCAGATCCGCTGCAGCACCCTCGCCGAGTAGTGGTCTATGCCGGCCCGCGAGCGTTCGACGAACAGCTCGGTCAGCGCCTCGGCCAGCGCCCTGACATCGCTCATCGCCAGATTGAGACCCTTGGCCCCGGTAGGCGGCACGATATGGGCCGCATCGCCCGCCAGAAACAGGCTGCCGAAGCGTAACGGTTCGGCTACGAAACTGCGCAGCTGCGCCACCGACTTTTCAATCGAGGCGCCGGTCTTGAGCGCCGCGGCGGTCTGCGGGTTGAGCCGGGCCCGCAATTCATCCCAGAACCGGTCGTCGCTCCAGTCCGCCGCCTTCTCGTCGCCCGGGACCTGCACATAATAGCGGCTGCGCGTCGGCGATCGCATCGAGCACAGCGCAAAGCCGCGTTCGTGGTGGGCATAGACCAGCTCGTCCGCCACCGGCGGCTGGTCGACCAGCACGCCCAGCCAGCCAAAGGGGTAGATCCGCTCGAAACTGGTGATGGCGGCCGCCGGCACGCTGGCGCGGCAGACCCCGTGAAAGCCGTCGCAGCCGGCAATGATATCGCAGTCGATGGTCTGCAGTACGCCATCCTTGCGGCAGGTGACGCGCGGCGCCTTGCCGTCAAAATCATGGATGGCGACATCCTTGGCCTCGTAGATGGTCAGTGCGCCACTATCCTGGCGCGCCGCCATCAGGTCGCGGGTTACCTCGGTCTGGCCATAGACCATGACGCGCCTGCCGATCAGCTGCTCGAAATTGATGTTGAGCATGTCGCCATCAAAGGCCAGGTCGACACCGCCATGGACAAGGCCCTCGTGCCGCATGCGCGCTCCCACGCCGGCCTCATCGAGCAGATCCATCGTCCCCTGTTCGAGCACGCCCGCCCGGATGCGGCCCAGGACATAGTCGGGGCTCCTGCGCTCGATGATCACCGCATCAATGCCAGCCCGCTCCAGGAGCCGGCCCAGCATCAAGCCGGCCGGACCCGCGCCAATGATGGCGACCTGTGTGCGCATGCTGTCCTCCCAGACTGTTTCGCACAACAATGCCGGGCCGGTTGGTATCGACCAATGGACAGGATCGGCAAAGACTTGGATAATCCGAACATGTCGCACCTGGTCTCGCCGGTTCCGGTCTATGCCCTTTACGGCGAGCAAGCCGAGCTTCCCTTTGCCGATCGCCTGCATTGGGAAACGCTGGCATCCCGTTCCAGCTTGCACGATTTTCGCATTGGCGCGCATCGACACGAGCAGCTGTTTCAGGTGCTTCACCTGACGGACGGGGTTGCCGAGGTGACGCTGGAAAACAGCGTCCGCACCATCGCGCCCCCCGCTGTGGTCATTGTGCCGGCGCTCACCATTCACGCCTACCGTTTTGCACGCGATGTCGGCGGCATGGTGCTGACTCTGTTTGAGACCGATATCCGCGCCATGCTCGATGCCCATGCCGAGACGCTGGGCAGCCTGTCCGCCCCCGAGATCATCACCGGCACCCATCGGGATCTTGCCCAGGCCATGGCCGATCTGCTGGCGGAAGCAGGCAGGGCAGGAGGGGCAGGCGAGGCGCGGGGGCTGGCGCTGTCGGGGCGGCTGAGCCTGTTGCTGGCCGAACTGGTCAGGGCCAGCCGGCAGGCGGTGGCGGCCAACCGGCCGCTGCCCCAGCCGGCGGTGCGCCATGCCAGGGCGTTTCAGCAGCTTGTCGAGCAGGAATTTGCCAGTCAGCGGCCGCTGGCCTTTTACGCAGCGGCCCTGGGCGTCACGCCGGGCCACCTCAACCGCCTGACCAGGGCGGTGCTGGGGGCCTCTGCCATGAGTATCGTGGAGCGTCGGGTCATGCACGAGGCGCGGCGCCTGCTGGTGTTTACCACCATGCCGGTCAAGCAGGTCGCCTACGCCCTGGGATATGCCGATCCCGCCTATTTCAGCCGCGCGTTCAGCCGTTCGGCAGGCCTGCCGCCCGAACGCTTCCGCGCCCAGAGCATTGCCGCGGCAAGGCCGGTTCGGCCCGAAGGCCGAACCGCAAACGCGCGCTAGATGCGCAGGCCACTGGCCGGATCAAACACGTGCACATGTTCGGGAGCAATGGTCAGGGCAACGCTGTCGCCCGGCGCCATTCCCGTGCGCTCGGACTGGACCAGGGTGACCAGGCCATCATCGGAGGAGATGAAGGTTGTCGAGCCGGTGGATTCCACCGTACCCACCCGCAGGGTGAACTGACCCTGATCGGGAACCACGCGCAGATGCTCGGGCCGCAGGCCGACAACGATCGCGCGGCCAGCCTCAAGCGTCTCCGCCAGCGGCACGGTGCCGCCCCCGGAGGTGTCGAGCACGGCGCTGCTACCGTCAGCGCCCACCACAGCATCAACAAAGTTCATGGCCGGAGAACCGATAAAACCCGCCACAAAGCGGCTGACCGGGCGATCATAAAGCTCGAGCGGCGAGCCCTGCTGCTCGATGATGCCGTCGCGCATCACCACGACATGGTCGGCCATGGTCATGGCCTCGATCTGGTCGTGGGTGACATAGACCGAGGTGGCGCCGAGCCGGTCATGCAGCGAGCGGATTTCCTTGCGCATATGCACGCGCAACGCGGCATCCAGATTGGACAGCGGCTCGTCGAACAGGAAGGCCTTGGGATTGCGGATGATCGCCCGGCCCATGGCGACGCGCTGGCGCTGGCCGCCCGAGAGTTCGCGCGGGTAGCGCTTGAGCAAGGCGGAGAGACCGGTGGTTTCGGCGACCTCGGCGGCCTTTTTGCGGGCTTCTGCCTTGCCCACGCCATGCAGGCGCAGCGAATAGGTCAGGTTCTGCTCCACCGTCATGTGGGGGTAGAGCGCATAGCTTTGAAACACCATGGCGACGTCGCGCTTGCGCGGCGGCACGCCGGTCATGGCCTCGCCGGCAATGCGCAGCGAACCGGAGGTGATGCTCTCGAGCCCGGCGATGGATCGCAGCAGGGTGGACTTGCCACATCCCGACGGTCCCACCAGCGCCACGAAGGTTCCCTTTTCGATGGTCAGGCTCACGTCCTTGAGGGCATGAAACGAGCCGTAATGCTTGTCGATATTGGTGAGTTCGATCTGTGCGCTCATTTGAGGGCTCCCGAAGTAAGGCCGGAGACGATACGGCGCTGCAAGAGGACGAAGACAGCCAGGATCGGCGTTACGTAGATCGCCGAATAGGCCATGATGGAATTCCAGTCGCTGGAATTGGGACCCAGGAAGCCGGACAGGCCGACGCTGGCAGGCTGCAGGCCACCGTCCTGGATGATCGACTTGGAGTAGATATATTCGCCGAACGCGCTCATGAAGGTGAGGATGGCGCAAACCAGCACGCCGTTTCTTGCCAGCGGCAGGACGATGAGAAAGAACGCGCCGAAACGCGAATTGCCGTCCACCAGCGCCGCTTCCTCAAGCTCGCGCGGCACACTCATGAATGTCGCACGGACCAGCACCACAAAGAACGGCATGGCTTTGGCGGCGGTGGCCAGCACCACGGCAAAGCGCGGCGAGCCGAGCAGGCCGATCTGGTTGAAGCCGACAAACAGTGGCGTGATCATCACCGATGCCGGCAGGACCTGCAGCATCAGAATGGCAAACAGCCCGACATCGATCCAGATGCTGCGGTAGCGCGCCAGCACATAGGCGCATCCGGTGCCCAGGACCACCGTGATGGCGGTGACGCCGGAGGCGATGACAACCGAGTTCCACAGGAAGCTGCCCATGTTGCGGCGTCCCCAGACGTCGGCATAGACGCCGGGATCGGCCGCAACCGGCCAGAAGGTCGGTGGATTGGCAAAGATCTCCGAGCCCGATTTGAGGCTCGTCACATACATCCAGTAGAGCGGAAACAGGTAGACTGCGGCAAAGGCCAGCGCGAGCGCGAGCAATAGCCAAGGGACATAACGCCGGCTCATCCGCGCACCTCATGACGGGTCGATCGCACATAGACAATCGAGGCAAACAGCACCAGGACGAACATCATCACCGAAATGGTCGCGCCCTTGGCAAAATCGTAGAGCTGGAAGCTCATCTGCCAGGCCCAGTAGCCGGCGACCGTCGACGTATTGGCGGGGCCGCCCTCGGTAAGGGCAGGAAACAGGTCGAACTGCTGCAAGGTGCCGATCAATCCGAGCGAAAGCACCGCACCGATGGTGGAGCGCATCATGGGCAGGGTAATGGTCCAGAACCGCTGCAAGGCATTGGCGCCATCGAGTTCGGCTGCCTCGTAAATGTCCTTGGGGATGGCGGCCAGGCCGACCGAGAGCAGCAGCATGTTGAAGGCCAGTCCCAGCCAGATATTGGCAGTGATGACCGCCCACAGTGAAAAGTTGGGATCGGATTTCCAGAAGATGGGGGCATTGATCAGCCCCATGCCGCGCAGAATGGCATTGAGTACGCCGAAATCGCCCGCCAGTATCCAGCTCCAGATGGCGCCGACCACCAGGCCGGGCATGACCCAGGACACCAGAAACAGGCCGCGGATCGTCGAGGCGCCCGGAAAATTCTGCGCAAAGAACAGGGCCAGCGCGAAGCCGAGGACGAACTGTCCCGCCATCGAGGCGAACACGAAGACCAGAGTATTCCTGGTGACCATCCAGAACTCGGGCTGGCTGACCACGGCGACATAATTGCTGAAGCCGGCAAAGGGACGGATCAGCTCACCCAGGGTGAACATATCCACCTGCTGAAAGCTCATCAGCACGTTGTAGATCAGCGGCAAGCCCGCCAGCGCCAAAAGAAACAGCATGGCGGCGCCGATCAGGATCAGGTCGAACCCGACGCCGTCACGCATGCTGTTGAAAAACCTGGCCATAGGGCCCTCCGCAGAACTCGTCAGAAAAAAGAACCGGCCAGATGAAGCCGGCCGGTCCAGGTCAGGGAGGAGGGCTAGCCGACAATGCCCTTGATCGTGGCCTGGGCCTGATCAAGCGCGTCCTTGGCAGACATCTGGCCGGTCAGCGTCTGCTGCATGGCGTCATAGATGGCCTTGGAGATTTTCTGCCATTCCGGATGCGGGCCGCGGGGCTGGGCATACTGCAGCTGTTCCTGGAACACCTCGAGCGCAGCATCCTTTTTCTCGATGCCGGTGGCGGGCAGGGCGATATCGCCGCGGGCAGGCAGGTTACCGAATTCGGGGAACAGGCGATCTTCCTGGCTCACGAAAAACTCGAGGACCTTGAAGGCCTCGTCCGGATGCTTGGTGGTGGACATGATGCCCCAGTCAAAGCCGCCCAGCGCCGAGGAACGATCGCCGCCTTCCGTGATGGTCGGCAGGAGCGCAACGCCCCAGTCGAACTTGGCATCTTCGACCATGCGGTCGATTTCCCAGGGGCCCGAAACGGCCAT
>CAXBKI010000195.1:0-5862 GCA_963975955.1 uncultured Devosia sp. | reverse complement strand
CCAGCTCAGATTGAGCGGCCACTCGGTTTGTGGATCGGGGCGCCAGGAGCCCATGCCCTGCGTCAGATGGCAGGAACGGGACCATTCACCCATTTGCGGGAAGGTTGCGCCAGAGATCGGGTCGCGCTCGGGCGCACGCACAACCAGCGTCTGCGCCGGCGGCGGGGTCTCGTCGTCATAGACGCCACCACCACCACCCCATGCGGGCTGGTAAATCTTGGGCACGCTCCAGGGCTTGAGGCCCGCTGCGATCTGGTTGGGGAATTCCTCCGCATTGCCGGAGATTTCGGCCGTGACGAAGGTTGCGACATTGGCAGCACGGTGATGACCATGCTGGCCACCCACGTCCAGAAAACAGTTCATGATCACGTCGGGACGGTAATAGCGGAATGCCCAGGTCATGCGCTCGATGACCCGGTCGCGTCCCCAACGGTCAATCGTCTGGTTGGGATCCTTGGAGAAGCCAAAGTCGTGCACGCTGTCATTATGACCCTGGCCGCCAAAAGCCAGCGAGGCGTCGAGGGCGCGTGAGGCCTCTGTCATTTCCCGGGTGCGCAGCACGCCTAAAACCGAGCCGCGCTCCGGACCGATGGCGTTCTGACCGCCTTCGCCGCGGGTGATGCAATAGAGCACCGGGTGAATACCATAAACGTGGCGCAGGGCCGCCAGCATGCCGCTGGGCTCGTCGTCCGGATGGGCGCCGGTTGTCATCAGCGTCACGGTCGAAGTCAGGCGTTCCAACTGGCGATAGAGCTTGACGATCGCAGGTTCTCCCTTCTGGGCCGCGATCAGTTCCAGATTGGAGGCCGGGGCCGCCCAGGCTGGAATCTGCGTAGCCGCCAGAATTGGTGGCACCGTGGCGATAAAGGTTCGACGGGTCAAACGTGTCATTGGTACTTCCTCTCCATGACCCTGTTCGCAGTCCGGCCCTCCACGGCCATTTGCATCGGTCATGTCACAAACTATGCGGACATGATTAACTTAACTCAAGTGTGTTAATCTGATTTGTTTGCCGCTTTGTAGATGAGGTTCACAACGGGTCCCCGGGTCTCGCGATCGACGGCAGAAGCGGCCGTCTTTTGGCGGCCTGATACCGCTGTTTGCGCCGGACTTGTTCACGGGGGTCTTCGTAGCGCCTTCTATTGGTCTAGGCGAACCGAGCGCACCAAGGCCTCAACATTCGCGGCTATCAGCCAGGGCAGTTCGATCTGGCAGAAGGAGTGGTCGGCAACAGCGTTTGAAGCTGCCTTGAGAAGCGGTCGCCGATCAATCGATGCGTTTGTGCGTCGGGATGCAACTGGTCCGGCAATGGCAGCTGGACGCTGTCAGCCTCGCCATACAGCGTGCGCCCATCGAGGTAGTGAATATTGTCATCGGTCTCCGATCTGCTCGCGATGATCGCCTCAAGCTGTTTCCGGATAACCTCAAGGGTCAGCTTGCCTTGCGCGACCTCCTTCGGGTTTCCCGAGGCGAGGAAGCTCAGCCGTCCAGCCGCCAACAATGACATATCAAACATTCCCGGTCCGGGCGTTGCCTCGTGAATGGGACAAAAGATCGGCGAGACGACCAGCAGCGGGGTTGTCGGATGCCCATCGCGGATGGTGTCGAGGAAGCCATGCACCGCCGGCCCAAATGCACGCAACCGCATCAGGTCGAGGTTGACGAGATTGATGCCGATCTTGACACTGACCAGATCGGCCGCCGTGTCCCGCATGGTCCGCGCCGTGAACGGGTCGAGCAGAGCGCCCCCGCCGAAGCCGAGATTGACCAGATCGACATTTGCCAGTCGCGCGGCCCTGGCTGGCCAGATGCCTGTCGGAGATGCCGCATTGGAGCCCTGGCTGATCGAACTGCCATGGTGAAGCCAGACAGGTCTGGCTGTTTCGTGCACAGGTTCGATTGGAGCGTCCGAGCGCAGACTGCCCAGTTCAGTTGTCTCATCGTGGGGCAGCCAGATCTCGATGAGCTTCACCTGACCGGACAAGCCCTCAAAGCGCAGTGTTTGCACCTGCCCCGGCTCATGCACTGTCGTTCCGTTCGTTATATCGATCCTTATAGTCTTGCCGCCAATGGCGGTTTTCTGCTGCAGCAGCTGGCCATCGACACAAAGATCGTAGACGCCCTGCGCTCGGGCCGGCAGGCCGACATAAACTCGCTTGGTCGGCAAGGTATCGAGCTCAAGCACCGTCGCCGCCGTGCGGAATACCAATCGCACCCCTGAGGGTTGGGCCTCGGTCATCGCCAGCTGCGGATCATCCCCTTGCGCCCGCGCCCACGCCGGCAAGCGATGCGGCAACGTGCCGAAGGGTGTGCGCTCGAGGTCGATGTGCCCGCGCAAAATCTCGGCAGTGACGGGGGTAACGAGCGAAAGCGGAACCTTTGACATGGCGGGTTCTCTGACTGGATTATCGGAAGGCGCGAGGGCACGACGAAAGCACTACTTGCCAGCCCAGCTCATCAACAAGGCATCGAGGCCGTCCAGGCCATGCACCCAGGAGGCGTCTGGGCCCGGTGAACTGTGGGAGAAGCTCCCGGACAGCTCAAGCAAGGCAAAGCCCAGGAAGAAGCTGCCCAGCAGCCTGGTGGCATGCACGACACCCTCATCTGTCAAGGCATAGCCCCGCAGCATGGCCTGCATGGTGCGTGACAGACGTGCCCCACCACTGTTGGCGGCGGTTGCCGCATCAAGGGGATAGCGGGCTGCGTGAAAGAGACCGGGGTGCTCGCGCGCAAAGGCGCGATGGACAGATGCCAGCGCGATCATCGCATCCTTGCCGGACCTTCCAGCAACGGCTTCGTCTGCGCGGTCTGCCAGCGCGTTGAGCGCCAACAAGGCAATGCCGGTGTTGAGGTCTTCGGCATTCTTGAGGTGCGAGTAGAGACTTGCCAGCTTGACGTCGAACTGCCGCGCCAGTTCGGCCAGTGTCACTGCATCAAAGCCCCACTCGTCGGCTAGCTTTGCGCCTGCCTCAATGATCCTGTCTCGCGTCAGTCCAGCCCGTACCACCAACAACCGCTTCCTACTGCAATTAGTTATTTTGCTAAGTAGATTAGTTTTTAATTGAAAGCAACAGGCATCGATCCGGGCGCAAAATTGCCGGGCCGGCTCCCTCCAGCAAGCCATGCCAGGGCAGCGGTACCTGGAGCAGTTGCTATTATCACAGCTGAGGAAATCGTCTGCGCCGGGTGTCGCGACTGGCGGCAGACGACTATGGTCACCGCAGCCGAACCGCAAAGTAGAACCATGTCCCAACTCGACACCCGCATTGCCGCCCAGATCGCCACCGAAGTCGCCGCCCGCCCCGAGCAGGTTCGCGCCGCCGTGGACCTGCTCGATGGTGGCGCAACGGTGCCGTTTATCGCGCGGTACAGAAAGGAGATAACGGGCGGGCTGGACGATACCCAGCTGCGCCTGCTGGCCGAACGGCTCTCTTATCTGCGCGAGCTTGAAGCACGCCGCACCGCAATTCTCAAATCCATCGATGAGCAAGGCAAACTCACCAGCGAACTCACCGCGTCCATTGCGGGCGCCAGCACCAAAGCCGAGCTGGAAGACCTCTATCTGCCGTTCAAGCCCAAGCGCCGTACCAAGGCGGAGATCGCTCGCGAACGCGGCCTGGGTCCACTGGCCGCGGCGATCCTTGCCAATCGCAGCGCCGACCCCGCGCTACTGGCCGAAAGCTACCTCACCGAGGATGTCCCCTCAGGCAAGGAAGCCCTGGAAGGCGCGCGCGACATTGTCGTCGAAGGGCTGTCGGAAGACGCCGCGCTGCTTGGACGTCTGCGTGCCTATATGCGCGACAAGGCCGTGCTCACCGCCAAGGTGGCAAAAGGCAAAGAAGAAGCCGGAGCCAAGTTCTCCGACTATTTCGCTCACTCCGAGCGCTGGGCCAAGGTTGCGGGCCACCGCGCTCTCGCCATGATGCGCGGTCGCAGCGAGGACTTCCTCAGTCTTGATATCGAAGTCGATGCAGATGTGACCGATCCGGTCAAACCTGCGGAGCGTCTGGTCGCTGCAGCACTGAATGCGCAGGGCAACGGTCCGGGCGATAAATGGCTGCGCGAGGTTGCCGGTTGGGCATGGCGCACGCGCCTGCGAGTTTCTCTCTCCATCGACCTGATGGTTGAGTTGCGCGAGCGCGCGGAAATCGAGGCCATCGGTGTTTTCGCCCGTAACCTCAAGGACCTCCTGCTGGCGGCGCCGGCCGGCGCGCGCGCCACCATGGGCCTGGACCCCGGTATTCGCACGGGCGTCAAAGTCGCAGTCATCGACGCCACCGGGAAAGTGCTCGATACCGAGACCGTTTATCCCTTCCCGCCGCGCAACGACGCCGTGGGCGCGCAGGCGACTCTGCAGGCTCTGATCAAGAAGCACGGTGTTGCGCTGATCGCCATTGGCAATGGCACGGGCAGTCGTGAAACGGAAAAACTGGTCGCTGACCTGATCGAACGCCTGCCCGCACCCAGACCCACCAAGGTCATTGTCTCGGAAGCGGGCGCTTCGGTGTACTCGGCCTCAGAACTGGCGGCCAAGGAGTTCCCCAATCTGGACGTTTCGCTGCGTGGCGCCGTCTCCATCGCACGCCGCCTGCAGGACCCCCTGGCCGAATTGGTAAAGATCGAGCCCAAGGCCATAGGTGTCGGCCAGTATCAGCACGACGTGGACCAATACCGCCTTGGCCGTTCGCTCGATGCAGTGGTCGAAGATGCGGTGAATGCCGTGGGTGTAGACCTCAACACCGCGTCCGCACCCTTGCTGGCACGGGTTTCGGGGCTGGGACCAGCGGTCGCCGAAGCCATCATCAGCCACCGCGATGCCAACGGCCCATTCCGCTGCCGCAAGGCGCTGCTGGAGGTCCCTCGCCTGGGCCAGCGCACCTTCGAGCAAAGCGCAGGCTTCCTGCGTATCACCGATGGCACCGAGCCGCTCGACGCGTCCTCGGTGCACCCCGAAGCCTATGGCATCGCCCGCAAGATCGTGGCCGCCTGCGGTCGTGACCTGCGCACCATCATGGGCGACAAGACTACCCTGTCAGGGCTGGATCCGCAGCGCTTCGTGGATGACCGTTTCGGCCTGCCAACAGTGCGGGATATTTTAAGCGAACTTGAAAAGCCCGGCCGAGATCCTCGACCGGCCTTCAAGACGGCTACATTTGCCGAAGGCGTGGATGATATCAAACACCTCAAACCGGGCATTATGCTGGAAGGCACTGTCACCAATGTCGCCGCCTTTGGTGCCTTCGTCGATATCGGCGTGCATCAGGACGGCCTGGTGCATGTTTCGCAACTGGCAGACAAATTCGTCAAGGACCCGCACGAGGTCGTCAAGGCAGGAGACGTGGTCAAGGTTCGGGTTGTGGAGATCGATGTAGCGCGCAAACGTATCGGTCTGACCATGCGCAAAGAGATCGACACTGCCGCGCCGCGTGAGCGTCCTCGCGACCAGCCGGTTCGCGCCAGTCAGCGCCCTGCCACGGAGCCTGCTCGCAGTACGGGCTCTCTCGGCGACATGCTCAATGAGGCAATGCGTCGGAAGCAGTAGAGCGCCTGCACACTGTCGGAATACCTGCACAGGTGGATGATCGATGGCCTTTGTCATTGGAGCAGCCCGAAGGCGGGCAGCAGAAGACCTTGGCCGATAATTGGAACGGGCAATGCGCTTTCGATTGTCCCGTGCCGGCGTTCAAGATAGAGTCTGAGCATGCAGAAATTCATGCTCAAACCGGCACGCAAGGAACGTCTGGCCGACACCGTCTATGGCCGGATCCTGGAGGAAATCACCTCGGGCAGGTTCACTTCGGGGGATAAGCTGCCTTCAGAGGCCGAGCTTTCGCTCAGCTTTGCGGTTTCACGTCCGGTGGT
>CAXBKI010000194.1:0-5863 GCA_963975955.1 uncultured Devosia sp. | reverse complement strand
CGGTATTGGCCGCCGGCTGCATTTCGATCTCGATGTCGCTGTCGTCGATCTCGTTGTTGCGCAGCTTCTTGCGGAAAGAATCGCGCGTCGAAGGTGCCGCAGAACTGCCCACCAGTGCATCAAGCACCCGGTCCTCGGCATTCTGGTGCGCCTGGGCCTGCACATCGGCGCGGCGCTTGTCGCGCAAGACGGCGATGCCCGCTTCCATCAGATCGCGGATGATCTGCTCGACATCGCGACCGACATAACCCACCTCGGTGAACTTGGTGGCTTCCACCTTGATGAAGGGGGCCTGCGCCAGCCGGGCAAGGCGGCGTGAAATCTCGGTCTTGCCGACGCCGGTCGGGCCGATCATCAGGATGTTTTTCGGGCTCACCTCGCGGCGCAGCTCTTCGGGCAGCTGCTGGCGGCGCCAGCGGTTGCGCAGGGCCACGGCCACGGCACGCTTGGCGTCGTTCTGGCCGACGATATTCCTGTCCAGTTCGCTGACGATTTCGCGGGGGGAGAAATTGGTTTCACTCATTGCACTGTCTTTCCTGGTGCCATGTCGAGATAGCGCACCATCAAATGATCGCCGTAGAACTGCCCGCCCCAGAAATAGGCACGGGGGTCGCTGGCATAGATATGGGAGCCGGCCTTTTCATAGAACCGGATGGCGGCGGGGTTTTGATCCCACACGCCTAAGTGGACCTGCATGACGCGGCCATGGGCATAGTCGAGGATGGTGTCGACCAGCGCCATGGCGCAGCCGCTGCCACGCAGTGCCGGGTCGACATACATCTGGATCAACCAGCCGCGATGTCGGTCCTTGTCACCCGTTTCGGCCATGAAGCCTGCCAGGCCTTGCAACTGACCATCGGGAGTCAGCGCGCCAAACAGGCTCAGCCTCTCCAGCGTCTGCCGCCAATAGTCATCGGGCTTGGCCGAAGCACTTTCAAACGTGCTGGCATAGGCCTCGGGATGATCGTGCAGGCTCTTGAGCCTGATGGCCCGATATTCTGCCAGATCGTCCGGGGTCAGCCGACGGATCGCATAGCTCATGCATCGAGCTCGATGGTTTCGAGCGTCACATTGCCATTGGTATAGACGCAGATCTGTTCGGCGATCGCCATGGCCCGGCGCGCCACGTCCTCGGCATCCATCTCGGTGCCCTGGTGCAGTGCCAGGGCGGCGCTGAGCGCATAATTGCCGCCCGAGCCGATGGCGGTGACGCCATGATCGGGGGTGAGCACGTCACCCGTGCCGGTCAGCACCAGCGTATCTTTCTTGTCGGCCACGATCATCATGGCCTCGAGTTTGCGCAGATAGCGATCGGTGCGCCAGTCCTTGGCCAGTTCCACGGCGGCCCGCATCAGCTGGTCCGGATATTGCTCGAGCCGGGCTTCGAGCCGCTCGAACAGCGTAAACGCATCGGCAGTCGATCCGGCAAAACCGCCGATCACCTTGCCACCGGCCAGCCGGCGAACCTTCTTGGCGGTGTGCTTCATCACGGTCTGGCCCATCGAGACCTGGCCGTCACCTGCCACCACTACCTTGTTGCCCTTGCGCACGGACACGATCGTCGTCCCGTGCCAGCCGGGGAATGCTGAATCACTCATGATTGGAAAATCTCCAGAACCGTTGAGTGATATTTAGGTGGTGGGGCCGTGATTGCAATGCGCGGCTTGGCGCCGCCCGGCGCGGGCCGCCGGCAACGCAATCTTTATGGCTTTGGCCTTATCTGCTAGGACAGCGCCGACCTCTCCTGAAAGATCCGCCCATGCGTACCGCAAGCATCGCCCGCAAGACCAACGAGACCGAAATCAAGGTCGCGATCAACCTCGACGGCACGGGCGTTCACACCATGGCGACCGGTATCGGCTTCTTCGATCACATGCTCGACCAGCTGTCGCGCCACTCGCTGATCGACATTGATGTCGCCTGCACCGGCGACCTGCACATCGATTTTCACCACACGGTGGAGGACGTCGGCATTGCCCTGGGCCAGGCCATCAGCCAGGCGCTCGGCGACAAGAAGGGCATCAACCGCTATGCCTCGGCCGATCTGCCGATGGACGGCACGCTGACCCGCGCCGCGCTCGATGTCTCCGGGCGCCCGTTCCTGGTGTTCCGCGCCGAATTCTCGCGCGACAAGGTGGGCGAGATCGATACCGAACTGTTCCGCGAGTTCTTCCAGGCCTTTGCCATGAATGCCGGCATTACCCTGCATATCGAGAATTTCTATACCGACAACAACCACCATCTGGCCGAGTCCATGTTCAAGGCGGTGGCGCGGGCGCTACGCCTTGCCGTGGAAATTGATCCGCGGGCCGCCGATCGCGTTCCATCGACCAAGGGCACGCTCTAGCAAGGCACCCGGCGCAGCAGCCGCACGGTGCGCCTGTCGAAGCACGAGGGCGTGACGCAACGGCACCACGACTTTGTCCTTTTACGGGCTCAGGATGAGGCGTGTTGACGAGGCCTGCGGTCGAGGCTTTTGTTTTTGCCGCGTTTGCACTAAGTCCAAAACTATGGCGGTATTTCCCCGGCGAAGCCCGGGGTCCATCCTGAGATCTTAAGATGGATTCCGGCCTGCGCCGGAATGACATCCGGGTTGATGGCGGGTGCCGCAACGGAACCGATGACATGACCCTCTACGCCATTTTCGATCCCAGGCCGGGCAGGCCCGCCCTGCCCGCCGCCATCCCGGAGAGCTTTTCCTGGCTGGCCGCATTGCTGCCGCCGGTGTTTTTCCTGCGCCATGCTCTGTGGATCGAACTGCTGCTGTTTGCCGTCAAGCTGGCCGCGCTGATTTTTATCGCCCGTTACATCGGCGATGACGCTGCCTTCCTGATCTATTGTCTGGTCGCCCTCTGGCTGGGTTTTGCTGCGCCAGGCCTGCGCCGCGCCGCCCTGAGCCGGCGTGGCTGGATCTTCCGCGGTGAGCGGGTGGCGCTGAGCGTTGATCTGGCCCAATTGGAGGCGCTGGCATGAGCCTGGTTACCATCATCGACTACGGCGCCGGCAATCTGCACTCGGCGGCCAAGGCCTTTGAGCGCATGGCCGCGGTGGTGGGCGGCGTTACCGTGGAAGTGACGGCCGACCCCGAGCGCGTCCGCCAGGCCGACCGCATCATGCTGCCCGGCGTCGGCGCCTTTGCCGATTGCAAGGCCGGGCTCGATGCGGTGCCCGGCATGGTCGAGGTGCTTGACGAGCGGGTCATCAAAGGCGGCACGCCGTTTCTGGGAGTGTGTGTCGGCATGCAGCTGATGGCGTCCGAAGGCCGCGAAAAGACCGTGACCGCCGGTCTGGGCTGGATCCCAGGCGCGGTGCAAGCCATCACGCCAGCCGACGCGGGGCTCAAAGTGCCGCATATGGGCTGGAACACCATATCCATCACCCGGCCGCACGCGATCTTTGAGAATATCCAGGATGGCCCTGCCGGGCTGCATGCCTATTTCGTGCACTCCTATCATCTGGTGACGGAAAGCCCCGATACGCTGCTGGCGACCGCTGATTATGGCGGGGCGCTGACCGCCGTTGTCGGCCGCGACAATATGGTGGGCACCCAGTTCCACCCCGAAAAGAGCCAGGCGCTGGGCCTGCAATTGATCGAGAACTTCCTGAGGTGGACGCCGTGATCCTGTTTCCTGCCATCGATCTCAAGGACGGCCAGTGCGTTCGGCTCAAGCTGGGCGATATGGAGCAGGCCACCGTCTTCAACGACAACCCGGCGGCGCAGGCCAAGAACTTTGAGGACCAGGGTTTCGACTATCTGCACGTCGTCGATCTCAACGGCGCCTTTGCCGGCGAGAGCGTCAATGGCGCGGCGGTCGAGGCGATCCTCAAGGCGGTGAAATTTCCCGTGCAGCTGGGCGGTGGTATCCGCACCCTGGCCCATATCGAGAGCTGGCTCGACAAGGGCCTGGCCAGGGTAATCCTGGGCACGGTCGCGGTACGCGATCCCGAGCTGGTCAAGGCCGCCGCCAGGAAATGGCCCGGTCAGGTCGCCGTCGGTATTGATGCACGCGCCGGCATGGTGGCGGTGGAAGGCTGGGCCGAAACCTCAGAGCTTTCCATCATCGAACTGGCCAAGCGCTTCGAGGGCGCCGGCGTCGCTGCCATCATCTACACCGATATCGATCGCGACGGCGTGCTGGCCGGAATCAACTGGGATTCCACCATCGCACTGGCCGAGGCGACCTCAATTCCGGTAATCGCTTCGGGCGGGTTGGCCTCGATGGCCGATATCGAGCGCCTGACCCAGCCCGATTGCGCCGTGCTCGAAGGCGCCATCTCGGGCCGCGCGCTCTACGATGGCCGCATTGATTCACGTGAAGCACTGGCTTTGCTCAAGGCGGCAGTGTGAGCGAGCAGGCGCCCGTCTCCCCACCGCCCCGGTTTCCCTGGCTGGTCTATGGGATCAGCTGGGCCGTCATCCTGCTGCTGACCCTGCTGCCGCTGTTTTCGGTGCTGTTTACCGCCGGGGTGGCAGAAGCCAATGGCTGTCAGGTCGATGAGGGGAGCGTGCATGTCTGCATGGTGATGGGTCAGGACTGGGGCGAGCTGCTCTATTTCACAGGCGTCATGGGCTGGTTGATGCTCGCGACTTTTCCGCTCGGGGGCGGGGCCTTCCTTGTCTGGCTGATCGTGCTGATCATTCACCGCATCGCCTGGCGCCGCGCCCGGAAAGCCGCGCCATGACCGGGCCGACCGGCAATCGGCGGCCGATCCTCATCGGGCAGGTCAATCTGCTGTGGTATCTGCCCGCCCTGGCCGTCCTCTTGGCGGTGCTCTATGCCGCGCTGGCCAATAGGCTGCCCGTCTGGGTGCTGCCCTTGCTCCTGTTTGCCCTGTTCATGTGGCTATTCTCATTTGCCTTTGCCGTGTACGCGGTAATCATGCGCAAGCTCAAAGAGCGGAAGGAACCCCGCCCGTGACTCTGAAAACCCGTCTCATTCCCTGCCTCGATGTCATGGACGGCCGTGTCGTCAAGGGCGTCAATTTCGTTGACCTGCGCGACGCCGGTGATCCGGTCGAAGCAGCCATGGCCTATGATGCCGCCGGCGCCGATGAACTGACCTTTCTCGACATCACCGCCAGCCATGAGGGGCGCGACACCATTCTGGATGTCGTCTCGCGCACGGCCGAGCACTGCTTCATGCCGCTGACGGTTGGGGGTGGCGTGCGGACCATCGAGGATATTCGAAAACTGCTGCTGGCCGGTGCCGACAAGGTGGCGATCAACTCCTCGGCGGTGAACGACCCTGACTTCATCGCCCGCGCCGCCGACAAGTTCGGCAACCAGTGCATCGTGGTGTCGGTGGACGCCAAGCAGCGCCTGACCGAGGCCGTCGGCGGCGACAATCGCAGCGAATGGGAGATCTTCACGCATGGCGGGCGCAAGCCGACCGGGCTTGATGCCGTCGAATTCGCCGCCCGCATGGTCGAGCGCGGTGCCGGCGAATTGCTGGTGACCTCGATGGATCGCGATGGCACCAAATCGGGCTTTGATCTCAAGCTGACCCGCACCATTGCCGATGCCGTTGCGGTGCCGGTCATCGCCTCCGGTGGCGTCGGCAGCCTGCAGGATCTGGTCGATGGCGTGCTCGAGGGCCATGCCAGTGCCGTGCTGGCTGCCTCGATCTTTCACTTCGGCACCTTCACCATTCCGGAGGCCAAGGCCTATCTGGCCGCCCATGGCGTGGCCGTCCGCATGGATCGCCCCGCCTGAGCCAGAGGTCGCAGATGACGCGGCGGCAAAAATTTGTTCTAAGCCTGCCCAAAACAACGATGTCACCCCGGCCAAGGCCGGGGTCCATCCCAAGATCTCAAGATGGATTCCAGCCTGCGCCGGAATGACATTGCGAGTGTGGAAGGACTG
>CAXBKI010000193.1:0-5881 GCA_963975955.1 uncultured Devosia sp. | reverse complement strand
CACGAGGTGTTTCCCGGCCATCTGGTGCATCTGGCGCTGCGCGAAAAATACGTTGCTGAAAACCGTATGCCGCTCGATGGCGCCCAGGTGGTCACAAGTTCGGCTAGCAGTGCCCTGTTCGAGGGCATTGCCGACAATGGCATGGTCTTTCTCGACTGGATCGAAGGACCCGAAGACGAGCTCGGCGTCGCCCTGCAGCGGCTGCGCGGCGCCCTGCGCTGCAACGCCGCCTGGATGATGCATGCGCAGGGCAAGTCGCTCGATGAGATCGTGCCGATCGTGGCGGCAGGCGGCTTCCAGGACCCCGTAACCGCGCGCTCACGACTGGCCTTTCTGGGCCACAACCTGCGCGCCCCCTTCGTCTACGCCTATTGGTGCGGCGACATGGCCGTCCACGATGTCTGGACGAGAGTCGCGCCCGAAGAGAGAGTTGCCTTCTGGGACTACCTTTACGGCAATATGCACACGCCCAAGACCCTAGCCAAATACTGGACCTCATCAGGAACGGCTGGATGACCGCCATGACGCCCGTGCGGATCGTCGAAACTGCTCATTTGGCAGCACGCACTGCGCGGTCGCATCCTGACGCCATCATTGTCCTCGACGGCATGCTGCATGTGCCATCGACACCCGCTGGCTCGCAGGACTATCCGCCTCTCACCGCAGCGACGGGAACTGTCTACCATTGCCTGACCGCGATGGTATTGGCCTGCCAGCAACTTGCTATGCGCCTGCATCGTCGTTGAGCCAGCGATTCGTCTGTAAACGTCGCCAGCAAGTGGGTTCAGGACCCTGCGGTCGTCCACTCGCGCAACCCGCGCGGCTTGGTCGGCAAAAGGGGCCAAATCAGTTCCCACTCGACATCTGCCAGAGCAAATCGCGCCATCGCACCCACTCCGCGAGCTCTGCAGATTGAATCAGGATGCCCTCTGATCGGGAATCCCGTTCATGAGTTCAGAACCTAGGCAAAGTTGAAACTGGAAGGGAGTGAAACGCGCAAACCCTGGGAAAGGGTGGCGCGAGAGACGGGGCTCGAACCCGCGACCTCCGGCGTGACAGGCCGGCGCTCTAACCAACTGAGCTACTCCCGCAGCGGCGGCGAACAAGTCTGCCGCGCAACGTGGGTGTCGTTTACCGACCCCCCATGGCCAAGTCAAGCGACCAAATCCAGATTGCTGCGACATTTTCAAGAAAGCGACACCAGCTGTGGAAAAACCTCGCCATAACAGCCGCTAGTGACGATTTCCTGATGTGGAAGATAAGAATCGCATCCGCATTCGATCCGCCGGCGCCGGTTGCCGCGATGAGTTATCGTGGGGCGTACCCGCAGGACCGCATGTGTGAAGGGAGAATAATGGTGGGCGATGACGGGCTCGAACCGCCGACATCTTCGGTGTAAACGAAGCGCTCTACCAACTGAGCTAATCGCCCGCCTGGGTCTGTTCGACCGATGCAAGGTGGCCTTGATTAAGGTCCCTGCCCGCCATCGTCAACCACCAAATGTGTCGGAAACGAAAAGGCCCCGGCGCAGAACGCTCGGGGCCAATCACGGCGTCAGTCAAAAAGACTGATCTTAGTTGATCGCATCCTTCAGGCCCTTGCCGGGCTTGAACTTAGCCTGGTTGGAGGCCGGGATCTGAATCTCGGCACCAGTGGCCGGATTACGGCCGGTCGAGGCCTTGCGCTGCGACACGGCAAAAGTGCCAAAGCCAACCAGACGGACTTCGTCGCCAGCCTTGAGCGTATCGGTGATGGCGGCGAACACTGCATCAACCGCCTCGGCGGCCTGTGCCTTGGTGATGGTCGCTTTGTCGGCGACAACGCCAATCAGATCGTTCTTGTTCATTGCGTTTCCTCAGAGTGAATTGCCCGCCCTCGCTGGCAAATGTCAAAACGCGGTAACCTTGGTCGATTCTGAGTGAAACGCAAGGATTTCCGGGCTTCTCGCGAGGCCAGACGGTGCAAAACCGTTAATGGACCGGAAAACGCAATGCGACAAGTCCGCAAAGTCGATCTGGGCAGGATTTCCGGGCTTTTCCGCCGATTTCCGCCATTATCCACCGGCCGCGGGGTGTGTATCGACCCGGCGCGGCATGGCGAGCATCAAGGGCAGCGCCAGAAGATAGACAGCCGCACCGGTGATCCAGATCACGCCCGGCCAGGAATCGCGCACGCCAAAATAGGCGACGCTGAAGAACAGCGGCCCCAGCACGGCGGCCAGGCTGACCAGGCTTGCCAGCACGCCCTGCAGCTGCCCCTGCTTGTCGGCGCCGACCTGGCTGGTGATCAGCGATTGCAGCGCCGGCATGCCAATGCCACCCATCGCAAAGATCGGCATCAGCGCAAAAATCACCCAGCCATGGGTAGCCAGCCCCATGACGACCAGGGCCACTATCTCGCACATCATGCCGACGATCAGGGCTGACCGCTCGCCCAGCCGCCGCACGGCGGGTCCGGTCAGCAGACCCTGTGCGCCCGCATGGCAAAGGCCATAGGCCCCCAGCGACAAGCCGATCATCATGCCGTTCCAGGCGAACCGGTCCTCCCCGAACAGCGCCCACAGCGTGCCATACATGCTGCCAACGAAATTCATGATCACGAAGATCGCCAGCAGCGGAATCAGCGCCGCAAAGGTCAGCGCCCACCTCAGCGGCTTGAACGGGTTCAGCGCATCAAGGTCAAAGCGCGCCTCGCGCGCGCCCGGCCGCGATTCCGGCAGCACAAACAGCGCCAGCGCCAGATTGACGCCGTTGAGCGCGGCGGCAGCAATGAACGGCGCCCGGACCCAATAATCCCCCAGCATACCGCCCAGCACCGGGCCGATGATGAAGCCAATGCCGAACATGGCATGGAACAGCCCAAAGCGCCTGGCACGCTCATCCTCGCTGGATATGTCGGTGATATAGGCTGTCGCCACGGCCATGTTGGCGCTGGTGATGCCGGCAATGGCGCGTCCGAGCACCAGCATCCACAATTCCGGCGCCGCCGCCATGATCAGGTAATCGATCGCCGCGCCCGCCAGCGACATCAGCAGGATCGGCCGCCGGCCAAACCGGTCGCTGAGTACACCCAGAACCGGGGAAAACAGAAACTGGCATGCCGCGTAGAGCGCCATCATGACGCCCAGCAGGGTCGTCACCTGACTGATATGGCCCACATCCCGCAACAGCGCCGGCAGGATCGGAAAGATCAGCCCGATCCCGACAGCGTCCAGCATGACCGCGGCCAGAATGACGATCAGCGGCTTGTTCATGGCCCGAGCCCTGTACTGGTTTTGTTCCCAGATAGCAGGCGCGCAACACGGCGACAAGGCGCTCCGTGTTGCGACGCAGGCAGTCGACGGTGAAGGGATGAAATGACGCAGCACCATGGCGGCAGAGCGCTAGGCCCGCGCGGGCCTGGGCGCTCGCAGGGTGGTGAACAAGGGCGTGGCCAGCAGATAGAGCCCTGCCCCGACCAGCCAAACCGTGCCGACCCAGATATTGCGCGTCGAAAAGAACACCGCCGTGGCCAGCACCGGTCCGATAATGCCGGCCAGACTCATCAGGCTGGCCATGACGCCCTGCAACTGACCCTGCTGCTCATCGCTGACCCGACTGGTCAGCAGCGATTGCAGCGCCGGCATGGCAACCCCACCCAGCGCAAAGAGCGGCGTGACGCCATAACCCATCCAGCCCTGGTTGGCGAAAGCCATCAGCACATAGGCCAGGGTATCAAAGCCCACCCCGATCATCAGCGTCCCCAGGTCACCGTATCGCCGTGACAATGGTCCGACCAGAAAGGTCTGGGACAGTGCGCCGCTGATGCCGAACACCGATAGCGACAATCCCATATGCACCGAATCCCAGCCAAAGCGCTGGGTGCCATAGAGCACCCAGATCGTTGCCGGCACGCTGGCCACCAGACCAAAGACGGCAGCGGTAATAACCAGCGGCAGCAGGGGCTTGAAGTTCCAGAGCCAGAGCAAGGGTCTCAGCGGGTTGAGCGTGTTCAGATCGAACGCGCCAGGCTTTGCCGCATGGCTTTCGGGCAGCACAAACAGCGCGACCAGCAGGTTGAGGCCATTGAGCAAGGCTGCCACCAGAAATGGCGACCGCAGCCAGAAGGCCCCCATGACGCCGCCAAGCGCCGGCCCGATGATAAAGCCCATGCTCAGGACCGCACCAAGCAGGCCAAAGCGCTGCGCCCGTTGCTCGGCCGGGGTTATATCGGTGATATAGGCGCTGGCCACCGCCATGTTGGCGCTAGTGATGCCGGCCATGGCCCGCCCGAGCACAAGCACCCAGCCAAGCGGCGACAGCGCCATCACCAGGTAATCAACCAGGGTGCCGGCCAGCGACAGCAGCAGCACCGGGCGGCGGCCGTAGCGGTCGCTGAGGGCACCCAGCACGGGCGAGGCCACAAACTGCATAAGGGCATAACTGCCCAGCATCAGGCCATAGAGCAGGCCGATGTCGCCGCCATGGGTCAGCTCGGCCAACAGCTCGGGGAGGATGGGAAAGATCAGTCCTGCGCCAATGGCGTCCAGGGCGACCGTTGCAAGAATGACAATTAGGGCCTTGTTCATGGCCTTGGATCCCGCTATCGATTTATCAGTGATAAGCTACTTTATCGCTGATAAGCGCCCTTATCATCGATAAGTCAAGGAGATTTTGCATGGCGATTGATCACGACCGGATTGTCGAGGAAGCCCTGCTGCTGCTCAACGAGGTCGGCATCGACAAGCTGAGCACGCGAAAGCTGGCCGATCGCCTGGGCGTGCAGCAGCCGGCGCTGTACTGGCATTTCAAGAACAAGTCGGCCCTGCTCGACGCGCTCAACAGCGCCATGCTGGCGCGCTTTCACACCCGTCGCATGCCCTTGCCAGGCGAGGACTGGGTCGATTTCACCCTGGCCAATGCCCGCAGCATGCGGACAACCCTGCTGGCCGTGCGCGACGGCGCCCGCCTGACGGCCGGCACGCGGCCATCCGAGGGCGATTTTGCAGACACCGAGCGGCAATTGAAAATCTTTGTGGACGCCGGTTTTTCGGCGGAAGAGGCCTTCGCCATCGCCGTCTCGATCGCCCGTTACGTCGTGGGCTTCGTGCTGGAAGAACAGGGCGAGCGCGAGCGCGAACAGATCGATGGCGCCAGCGGCGGGACCGGATCGGCATTGGCCGAGGTCGCGCCGTTCCCCATCCTGTCGGCGGCCGTGCACTCAATGTTCGCGGCGGGCACCATCAATACCGAGCCGGTGTTCGAGGCAGGCCTGCGCTTCATGGTCGATGGCATGCAGCAGAACCTGCAGCGCAAGCAGGCGGTTTAGGCCACAGGGGCAAGCACGTCGGGGTTCGTCCTTCGACAAGGCTAGAAGGCACACCATGATGTCTACTGCGGCCAAGGGCTCCTGGCCCTTCGACGGGCTCAGGAGGCTCAGGATGGGGTCGGCGGCTACGGGCCCCTCAGTAGACCTCATGGTGAGCTTGTCGAACCACGAGGTCGTGGCAGATAGCTGTTTTCTCGGGGCGCAGGATCTTCCCGCGATACGGCTGCCGCCAGGAGACCCCCACCTAACCTCCCCCTGGTAGGGGGAGGAATTGCGCTGGTGGGTGGGACGACGCTGGTGAGAGAGCCGCGCAGGCGGGATCCAGACGGGGACCGCGCCACAGCTGCAAGGTGGTTGTAGGTGATGCAGTGCCACGACCTCGTCCTTCGACAGGCTCAGGATGAGGTCTACTGGGGCCAAGGGCTCCTCGTCCTTCGACAAGCTCTGGGGGCTCACCACGAGGCATATTTCGGCCACATGCCGCTCAGTAGACCTCATGGTGAGCTTGTCGAACCACGAGGTCGTGGCAGATAGCTTTTTCTGGGGAGCAGGATCTTCCCGCGATACGGCTGCC
>CAXBKI010000192.1:0-5886 GCA_963975955.1 uncultured Devosia sp. | reverse complement strand
GGAAACGCGAATACCGGGGAGGGATTGCCCGAGCCATAAGGACCCGCCCGCTCCAGATCTTTGACAAGATCAATGCTGGCGCCGCGTGCGGTAAGGGCGGCATCAACCTTGAGCGCCGTGGCTGCCCGCGCCGCGGCCACGTCGACCGACAGCGCCTCGGCAAGATAGGCCCGGAAGGCGCCCAGCTGGCCGGACTTGATGGTGATGCCCGCCGCCATGGCATGGCCGCCACCCTTGATGATCAGACCGGCCTCCACGGCCTGAATGACGGCGCTGCCCAGATCGACCCCTGGCATGGAGCGCCCTGAACCTGTTCCAGTCCCGTCGGGATTGAGTGCAATGGCGAAGGTGGGCCGCTCAAACCGATCCTTGAGCCGCGAGGCAATCAGTCCTACCACGCCTGGATGCCAGTTGGCCGAAGCCAGCACCAGAACCGGCGGCCCCTCCCCGCTGCCTATCTCCATCTCGGCGACGGCTGCAGCTTCTTCGACAGCCTCGACCTCGATGCGCTGCCGTTCGCTGTTGAGCTCGTCAAGCCGGGCCGCAATGGATAGCGCATGGTGCTCGTCATCGACGCTGAGCAGTTCGGTGCCCAATGCGGCATTGCCGATGCGGCCCCCGGCATTGATGCGCGGACCGATCAGGAAGCCAAGATGGTAGGGATTGAGCGGCCCCGAAACGCGCGCAGCCAGCGCCAGCGCCGCAATGCCGTGGTTGTCGCCGCGTCGGGCAACTTCCAGCCCACGCACCACGAAGGCGCGGTTAAGCCCGACCAGTGGCACCACATCGCACACTGTGCCGAGTGCCACGATGTCGAGCAATTTGAGCAGATCGGGCAATCCTGTGTCGCCACGTCGGCGCAGCGCGCGATTGACCGCCACCAGCACCATGAATGTGACACCGGCGGCGCAAAGATAGCCCAGACCCGAAATGTCATCGGGTCGGTTTGGATTGACCAGCGCGGTCGCTTCGGGCAGATCGTGATCGGCCAGATGGTGGTCGATGACCAGTACATCGGCGCAGCGGCTGCGGGCGTGAGCGATGGGTTTGTCGCTCGTGGTGCCGCAGTCCAACGTGATAATCAGGGTCGCGCCCGCGTCAATCAGCTTGTCCATGGCCGCGATATTGGGACCATAGCCTTCAAATATCCGGTCTGGAATGTGGACCTGTGGCTCGATGCCGAAATGGCGCAGATAGCGCGCCATCAGCGCGCAGGAGCAGGCGCCGTCGACGTCATAATCGCCAAACAGGGCGACGGATTCGTTGTCGGCTACCGCTTTGGCGAGCCGCTCTGCCAAAGAATCCATCGCCATGAGGGTAGATGGATCAGGCATGAGCTCGCGAATGGTGGGCTCGAGATATTTGGTGGCATCGTCGAGCGGCACGCCGCGTGCCGCCATGACGCGGGCCAGGATCTCGGAAACGCCGCTGCGCTGGGCGATGGCCGTGGCAATGCGAGTTGTGGCTGAATCAAGCCTGTCCGTCCAGGCGCGGCCAGTCAATGACCGGGAGACGTCAAGAAATGAGCGCGGTGCATCGAGCATGGCTCAGAGGTAGGCGATTTGACAGAGGCGGTCGAGGAATTTAGCGCGCATGCCGCGCCTTGATCCATCGAACAGTCTGGCTCCAGGAGCGCATGACGACGGTGCTGGTCTGAACCCAATTGCGACGCAGCCTTACGCCCTCGAGCAAGGTGCCGTCCGTCACCCCGGTTGCCGCGACCAGTACGTCGCCCGCCGCCAGTTCGGTGACATCGTAGATGCGGTTTGGGTCGTTGATCCCCATTTCGACGGCGCGGCTGCGCTTTTCGGGCGTATCCAGGATCAGTTTGCCCTGCATCTGGCCACCGATGCAGCGCAGCGCCGCTGCAGCCAATACGCCCTCGGGCGCGCCGCCTGAACCCAGATAGATGTCGATGCCGGTATCCTCGGTGTTGACCGCATGGATAACCCCGGCAATATCGCCATCGCTGATCAATTTGACGGCGACACCCGTGCCACGCAATTCCTCGATGAGGGCGGCGTGGCGCGGTCGATCCAGTACGATGGCAGTAATTTCACTGAGCGGCACGCCCTTGGCCCTTGCCAGTGCGTTGACATTCTCGCTGGCCGTCCAATCGATATGGACCGTGCCCTTGGGATACTCGGCGCCGATGGCAATCTTGTGCATATAAACGTTGCGAGCAACGTTGAGCAGACCGCCGCGCTCGGCCATCGCAAGCACGACGATCGAATCGGGCTGGTTCTTGGCGCACAGCGTGACGCCTTCAAGCGGATCGACGGCAATGTCGACCTCCGGCCCGGTGCCCATCCCGACAGCCTGGCCGATATAGAGATCATCACATTCGTGCTGTTCGCCCTCGCCAATGACGATGCGACCGGAAATGGCGACGGTGTCGAGCTCGGCCCGCATGGCCTGCACGGCCGCATCGTCCGCAGCCTTTTCGTCGCCCTTGCCGCGCCATGCAGCGGCGGCAATGGCTGCGCTTTCGGTGACGCGCACCAGTTCAAGCGTCAGGGTGCGGTGCAGATTGGCGGGAGATCTGTCTCCCTCGACTTTACTGAGCTTCATATGTCCTCCCGGGGTCTGACTGCCCCGGCGGGGTTCAGAGCGTTTCGATCCGGATCAATTGCGGTTGTCCCACGATAAACCCGTCTGAGGCGATCTGCGCAAGCGATTCACGCACAGCCGATTCCAGAGTCTGCTGCGTGATCATCACAACAGTGCGGGTGGGTGAGCCATCCGGCGCGATTGCCTTAGCGCTCAAATCAGACCGCTGAATGACACTGTCGATGGAGATGGCCCGTTCACCCATGCGGGTGGCAATGGCCGCCAGGGCCCCGGGCACATCCTTGGCACTGAGGCGAATGTAGTAACCGCCATCATGAGCACGCATGGCTGCCTCGCGATAGGGCAGCAATTCGTCGCTGGGCACGCCGAGCGGCGGTACTCTCGTGCCCCGCGCTATATCGAGAATATCGGACAGCACCGACGAAGCCGTGGGCGGGCCACCGGCGCCGGGGCCGGCGAGCAGCAATTCATGGACGTGGTCGGTCTCGAGCGCGACGGCGTTCATCACCCCATCAACCCCGGCAATGGCGCTGCCCTTGGGGACAAAGGTGGGATGCACGCGCTGCTCTATGCCATCCTCAGTGCGCTGGGCGATGCCAAGCAGCTTGATCTTGTAGCCGAGGTCCGCTGCGACCTGGATGTCGTGCTGGGTGATGCCGGTAATGCCCTCGACACGGTTCTTGTCTGGAGCCAACTCATAGCCGAAGCACAGCGTGGCCAGGATCGCGAGCTTGTGGGCCGTGTCGTAGCCCTCTACGTCAAAGCTCGGGTCAGCTTCGGCATAGCCGAGCGCCTGCGCGTCCTTGAGACAGTCGGCGAAAGAAATATCCTCATTGCCCATGCGGGTCAGGATATAGTTGCAGGTGCCATTCATGATGCCGAACACCTTGGCGATCCGGGCAGATCCCAGGCCCTCGCGCAGTGTCTTGATGACGGGAATGCCGCCGGCAACAGCAGCCTCAAAGCCCAATTGCGCGCCGGTGTCCTCGGCCAGCTTGGCCAGTTGGGTGCCATGCTTGGCCAACAAAGCCTTGTTGGCTGTAACCACGGGCCGGCCGATCTCAAGCGCCGCCTTGACCGAAGCGAGCGCCGGGCCGTCTTCGCCGCCGATCAGTTCGACAAACAGATCAATACCATCCGACTTGGCCAGGGCAACCGGGTCATCGAACCACTCGAGTTCGGAAATATCGATGCCCCGCTCGCGCGAGCGGGACCGGGCGGCAACCGCCGTCACGATCAGCTGGCGGCCAAGCTTTTTGGTCAGCTCGGCACTATCCTTTTGCAGGATGCTGACCAGAGTAGCTCCGACATTACCCAGGCCGGCCACACCGACACGCAGCGGCGGCATCGCGGTGCCATCCCCGAATTCCTGCATTGCCTTGAGAATGCGGGTGCGGGTGTCCGAACGGGGTTCGCGCCCCTCGCGCAGATCGAACACAAACAGCGGATCACCAGCGACTGTCCGCCCGAAACGGGTCGGCGTCCAGCCCCGTGCAGAGATGAAAGTTTCGACGGCTTGGCGGAAAGACTGAATATCACTCATGGTGGCGACATCTGCATAGGAATATGCCTAGCCGTCAATAGGAGTTTGCTCAGAACACCAGAAGATCCGGGCCATGCCGCCATGGGCAGACGACATGACCCGGTATTGTCGTGGCAAACGGCCGGATGTCAGCCCGCCAATGGCACAACATTGCCGGTCCCGGATTTGGAACCGAGCAGTTTTTTGATGTTGCGCGCTGCCTGGCGGATACGCTGCTCGTTTTCGACAAAAGCCAGTCGGATATACTGGTCGCCATATTCGCCAAAGCCGACGCCAGGCGCAACGCCGACGCCGGTTTCACGGATCAGCAGCTTGGCAAATTCAAGCGAACCCAGATGGGCGAACTGTGGCGGGATGGGCGCCCACGCAAACATGGTGGCTTTGGGCACGGGAATGTTCCAGCCCGACCGGGCAAAGCTCTCGACCATGACGTCACGGCGGAATTTGTAGACCCTGCGGATTTCATCGACCACATCGTCGGAGCCGTTGAGAGCTGCGGTGGCGGCAACCTGGATGGGGGTGAAGGCGCCGTAGTCGAGATAGGATTTGACCCGCGCCAGGGCGGCGATCAGCCGCTCATTGCCCACGGCAAAGCCCACGCGCCAGCCCGGCATGGAATAGGTCTTGGACATCGAGGTGAATTCAACCGCAATGTCGATGGCGCCCGGCACCTGCAGCACGGACGGCGGCGGTTCGATGTCGAAATAGATTTCGGAATAGGCCAGATCGGAGAGGATGAAGATCTCATTGTCCCGGCAGTACTTGACCACCTCGGTGTAGAAATCGAGCGTGGCGGTATAGGCCGTGGGGTTGGCCGGGTAATTGAGCACCAGGGCGATGGGCTTGGGGATCGAGTGCCGAACAGCACGATCGAGCGAGCGCATGAAGTCTTCATTGGGATCGGCAGGCATCGAGCGGACGACGCCGCCGCTCATGATGAAGCCGAAAGAATGGATGGGATAGGTCGGGTTGGGCACCAGCACCACGTCGCCGGGCGCAGTGATCGCCTGCGCCATGTTGGCAAAGCCTTCCTTGGAACCCAGCGTGGCGACGATCTGGGTGTCCGGATTGAGCTTCACGCCAAAGCGCCGGCCATAATAGCTGGCCTGGGCCTTGCGCAGGCCCGGAATGCCCTTGGAGCTCGAATAGCGATGCGTCCGCGAATCGAGCACCGTTTCCTGCAGCTTTTTGACAATGTGATCGGGAGTGGGCAGGTCCGGATTGCCCATGCCCAGATCAATAATGTCGACGCCCTCCGCCCGGGCCTTCGCCTTGATCGGATTAATGTGCTCGAAGACATAAGGGGGGAGACGGCGGATGCGATGGAACTCTTCGCTCATGATTTCCTCTTCGGTCCGATCAGGACCTGACGTGGGCCGCGACGCGCACTGACGGTGCCAGACCCCATTATGAGGCCGATTATCACGGAATTATGGTTGTGAACGGGTTAAATACCCGAGGGCCGCTACATCATGTTCGGCTCTTCCCGGCCCGAACAGGGCCACGCGGGAAGAGCTAACGGGCGTTTGCAGCCGCCGCCATGGGGGCGACCGCGACCACTGCACTGCCGGCGAGCGAGGCTCCAACCATTGCAACAGTGTACAGAGACTGCATGTCCCTTGCCCTTCGAAAGCGTTTTTTGTATTGAAACCGGCTATAGACAGCCGTTCATAATTCCTCGTCGAGGTATTGTAAATGGCGAGCCGGATGCCAATTTCGAGCTCCACGGCAGCCACATGGTGAGGTTAGACACTTGAAGCGCATTGCCCTTG
>CAXBKI010000191.1:0-5915 GCA_963975955.1 uncultured Devosia sp. | reverse complement strand
TCACGCTCGATCGCGGCGCGGCCCATCTCAAGGATGAGATCATGCCGCGCTATGCCGAGCTGATCTATAATGGCTTCTGGTTTGCGCCCGAGCGCGAGATGCTGCAGGCACTGATCGACAAGAGCCAGGAATTCGTGGCCGGCGAAGTCACGCTCAAGCTCTACAAAGGCAGTGCCAATGTAATCGCGCGGCGCTCGGCCAATTCGCTCTATTCGGAAGACCTGGTGACCTTTGAAGAGGGCACCGGCAATTATGATCATCACGACGCCGAGGGCTTCATCCGGCTCAATGGTCTGCGCCTGAAGACCTACGCCGCCCGCAACAAGCTGGCTGGCCGAGGCTAGCGACACCCGGGCGGAGACCTGTGGCCGCGTTCGCAGTTCTCCGCCCGGCGCCTTAATCGAACGTTAGGCGCTTTCGAACTAGCCTCTGGTCGGGCGCGATATTGGCGCGTTCCGGACACGGCGACATATTGGTGCGCCACGAAGGGGATTCGTCGAGTGCGCGCAGTTGATGCTGGCAACTTGAGCGAAATGGCCGAAGCATTGCTGCTTGATGCCGCGCTTGAAAACATCCCGTATGGGTTTTGTGTCTGGTCAAAGCAGTTCCGCCTGGTGATGTGGAACCAGAATTACAGCGATTGCTACGGCTTTTCGGCGGATGCACTGCATCGCGGCATGAGCCTTGAGGATGTGGTGCAGCTCAGTTGCAAACTGGGCAACCATCCCGAGCGGACCGCCGAGGAGTTCTACGAGACCTATACCGGTCAGTTGCTGGCCAATTGCAACGGCGCGCGGGTCAAGAGCCAGGAAATGGTGCGCGGCCGGCGGACCATTGAAACAGCCCATGTCTATTCGGAGGCGCTGGGCTGGGTGGTCACCCATGAGGATATCACCGACGAGGTGGCCCGTATCGAGGTGGTGCAAAAGCGCAAACTCGAGCTTGAGCGGCAGAATATCCGCCTTGATGCGGCGGTCAACAATATCAGCCAGGGCCTGTGCATGATGGATGCGCGGGGGCGTCTGGTGATCTGCAACGAACCCTATGCCCGCATCTATGGCTTGCCCGAGGCATTGTTGCGGCCGGGCACCCAGCTCGAAGATATTCTTGATCATCTGTTCGCGATCGGGATGAGCTCGGGCGGCTCGCGGGACGACTATGTCGCCTGGCGCCGGGACCTGATCGGGCGGCGCGAATATGGCAAGACGGTCCACGAACTGAACAATCGCACCATCATGATGCAGCACCATCCGATGAAGGATGGCGGCTGGGTGTCGACCCATGAAGACATAACCGAGCAGAAGCAGAACGAGGCGCGCATCCAGCATCTGGCGCGCCACGATGCCTTGACCGATTTGCCCAACCGCATCGAGTTCCTCGACCAGATGGACAAGGCCGAAGCGGGCCTGAAACGGGGCGACAAGGCGGCGGTGCTGTATATCGACCTGGATCACTTCAAGGCGGTCAACGACACGCTGGGGCATGCGGTGGGCGACGAAGTCATCAAGCAGGCCTCGGCTCGCCTGTGGGGCGCCACGCGGGAATCCGATGTGCTGGCCCGGCTTGGGGGCGACGAATTTGCGCTGCTGATGCGGCCGATCGAGGGCTCGGACGCTGCCGCCAAGGTGGCCGACCGCATCATCCGCTCGATGAGCGTTCCCATGCTGATCGGTGGGCAGCATATCGAGATCGGCGCCAGTGTCGGCATTGCCGTGGGTCCAGGCGACGGGGTCAAGACCGACACGCTGGTCAAGAACGCCGATCTGGCGCTGTACAAGGCCAAGAGCGAGGGGCGCTCGAACTACCACTTCTTCGAACCGGGCATGGATGCCGAACTGCAGCAGCGCCGGCTCATCGAGACCGGCCTGCGCATGGCGTTGCAGCGCAACGAGCTGCGGCTGGTCTACCAGCCCTTGCTGGGCCTGGCCGAAAACCGCGTCATCTGCGTGGAAGCGCTGCTGCGCTGGGATCACGATGACCGCACCGTGTCGCCGGTCGAGTTCATCCCGATTGCCGAGGAGACCGGGCTGATCGTGCCGATTGGGGAATGGGTGCTGCGCGAGGCCACCAAGGCGGCCGCCAAATGGCCCGGCAAGGTGCGCCTGGCCGTCAATCTGTCGCCCGTGCAGTTCAAGAACCGCGACCTTGTGGGCCTGGTGAAATCGGCCCTGGACGATGCCGGGCTGCCTGCCGCGCAGCTGGAACTCGAGATCACCGAGTCGCTGCTGCTGGCGGAAAACGAGACCACACTGAGGGCCCTGCACGATCTGCGCGCCATGGGCGTGCGCATTTCGATGGACGATTTCGGCACGGGCTATTCCTCGCTGAGCTATCTGCGCAGCTTTCCGTTCGACAAGATCAAGATCGATCGCTCGTTCATGGCCGATCTGACCGACCGCAAGGATAGCCAGGCCATCATGCAGGCCGTGATCGGGCTGGGTCGGTCGCTGGGCATGTCGACAACCGCCGAGGGCGTCGAGACCGAGGAGCAGCTTGCGCTGGTCCGGGCGCAGGGGGCGACCGAAATACAGGGCTTTCTGTTCTCGCCGCCGCTGCCGCCTGCGGTGCTGTTCAACCTGCTGCTCGCCGATAGCAAGACGGCCACCGTTCAGAAAAAGGCCAGCTGAGGCCAGGCCTGCCGCTGGTCCTGATTGAGGCTGGATGCGGCCCTGGCAGCAACGCTGCGGGAGGGGCGCAGTGCCGATTTCGTCGCTCCGCAACCCACCTTTGCATCGCTCGCGCTTGTGGAAAAGCCTATCTTCCTGTAAGGCAGCGCCAACTGCGCCAGTCCCGGTTTGCCGGGGGAACTGGTGCGCGTTTATTCCTGCATGGTTCAGCCGATTGTTGCCGCCCCTATAGCGGCCCGAGGTTTTGGGATCATGCCAAACAGGCCGGATCCCATATATGTCCTTGCGAAATATCGCCATTATCGCCCACGTTGACCACGGTAAGACAACACTGATCGACGTGCTGCTCAAGCAGTCCGGTTCTTTCCGCGAGAACGAACGCGTCGAAGAACGCGCCATGGACAGCAATGACATCGAGCGCGAGCGTGGCATTACCATTCTGGCCAAGGTCACCTCGCTGCTGTGGAAAGATACGCGCATCAATATCGTGGACACCCCCGGCCATGCCGACTTCGGCGGCGAAGTCGAGCGCATCCTGTCCATGGTCGATGGCGTGGTCATCCTGGTGGACGCGGCCGAAGGCCCGATGCCCCAGACCAAGTTCGTGCTCGGCAAGGCGCTGGCCCAGGGCCTGCGCCCGATCGTGGCGATCAACAAGATCGACAAGTCCGACGAACGCCACCTCGAAGTGCTCGAGGAAATCTTTGATCTGTTCATCGCACTGGACGCCTCGCCCGAGCAGCTCGACTTCCCCGTGCTCTATGGTTCGGCCAAGCAGGGCTGGATGGCGCTCGAGCCAGAAGGTCCAAAGGACGATCTGGGCCCGCTGCTCGACAAGGTGATCGAGCATGTGCCCGAGCCGACCGTCGAAGAAGGTCAGTTCCGCATGCTGGTGACCACCATCGAGCGCAACCCCTTTCTGGGCCGTATCCTGACCGGCCGCATCACCTCGGGCACCGTCAAGTCGAACGATCCGATCCACACCCTCAACCGCGAGGGCAAGGAAGTCGAGAAAGGCCGCGTGTCCAAGGTCCTGGCCTTCCGTGGCCTGGAGCGCACTCCCGTCGATATCGGCGAAGCCGGCGACATCATCGCCATTGCCGGTCTGGTGACCTCGACCGTTGCCGACACCATCTGCGCGCCGCAGGTGACCACGCCCATCGCCTCCAAGCCGATCGATCCGCCAACCCTGTCGGTCACCTTCCGCATCAATGACGGCCCGCTGGCCGGTCGCGAAGGCGACAAGGTGCAGTCGCGCGTGATTCGCGAACGGCTGATGCGTGAAGCCGAGGGCAATGTTGCCATCCGCGTCACGCCCGGCGAAGACAATGACAGCTACGATGTGGCCGGCCGCGGCGAATTGCAGCTGGCCGTGCTGATCGAAAACATGCGCCGCGAGGGCTTTGAGCTCACCATTGGTCGGCCCAAGGTGCTGTTCAAGGAGGAGAACGGCCAGAAGATGGAGCCGGTCGAGGAAGTCATCATCGACGTCGATGACGAGCACACCGGCACCGTGGTGCAGAAGCTGACCGAGCGGAAGGGCGAGCTGACCGACATGCGTCCGTCCGGCATTGGCCGCACCCGCATCCAGCTGCTGGTGCCGACCCGCTCGCTGATCGGCTATCAGCCCGAGCTGCTCAGCGACACGCGCGGGACGGCCATCTTCAACCGGTTGTTCCACTCCTTCGTGCCCTTCAAGGGCGATCTGCCCGGCCGTCGCACGGGCGTGCTGATCTCCAACGGCACCGGCCAGTCCGTGGCCTTTGCGCTGTGGAACCTGGAAGACCGCGGCCAGATCATGATCGACTCGGGCGTGGATATCTATGAAGGCATGATCATCGGCGAGCATTCCCGCGAGAACGATCTCGAGGTCAATGCGCTCAAGGGCAAGCAGCTCACCAATATCCGCACCACGTCCAAGGACGAGGCGGTGCGCCTGACCACGCCCAAGAAGCTCACCCTCGAGCAGTCGCTGGGCTATATCGCCGAAGACGAATATGTCGAGGTGACCCCCAAGTCGCTCCGCCTGCGCAAGATCTGGCTCGACCCCAATGATCGCAAGCGCATGAGCCGGACCTCCAAGGCCAGCTAAATCAATGGGGCTTCGGGGGAAACTCTGGAGCCCTTGTTTTTTTGTTGGGGATTTGCGGGCATGGTCCGCCCGGGATCAACAGGAGCGCGCCATGACCGAATGGATCATTCAGACCATTGCCGACTGGGGCTATGTCGGCATTTTTCTGGTCATGCTGGCCGAGTCGATCTTTCCGCCCATTCCCTCGGAACTGATCATCCCGTTTGCCGGTTTTGCCGCCGCCAATGGCGAGCTCAATTTCGTTGGCGTGCTGATCGCGGCAACCATCGGTGCGGTCGTGGGCATGCTGCCCTGGTACTATGCCGGCCGCATCTTCGGGCTGGAGCGGTTGCGCGCGCTGTCGGACAGGTTCGGGCGCATCATGACGCTCAATGCCGAAGAGATCGACATCGCCGTCAAGGTGTTCCATCGCTTCGGGCCCATCATCGTGCTGTTTGGCCGGCTGATGCCGCTGATCCGCACGCTGATCTCGATCCCGGCCGGCCTGGCCCGTATGCCGCTGCCCGTGTTCCTGCTGGCCTCGACGACCGGTGCCCTGATCTGGAATATCGTTCTGACCTCGGCCGGATACCTGCTGCATGAGCATTATGAGATGGTCGAGACGATCCTTGATCCGCTGAGCTATGTGGTGCTGGCGCTTGTGGTGCTGCTCTATATCTATCGCGTCATCGTCTGGCGACCGAGCACATCGACCACCGAGCCGAACGGTTTGTGAGTTTGACGGCTTGACCACGAGCCGGCTTTTGCGCCAAGACGCTTGGCAAAGCGAGGTTTGCTCATGGACAAGTTCACTACCCTGACCGGTGTCGCGGCGCCCCTGCCGTTCATCAATATCGACACCGATATGATCATTCCCAAGCAGTATCTGAAAACCATCAAGCGGACCGGGCTGGGTTCGGCGCTGTTTTCCGAAATGCGCTATAATGAGGACGGCAGCGAAAACCCCGATTTCGTGCTGAACAAACCCGCCTATCGTCAGGCACAGATCATCGTGGCCGGCGATAATTTCGGCTGTGGCTCAAGCCGTGAGCATGCGCCATGGGCGTTGCTGGATTTCGGCATCCGCTGCGTGATTTCCACCAGCTTTGCCGATATCTTCTACAATAACTGCTTCAAGAACGGCATTCTGCCGCTCGTTGTCTCGCCCGAGCAGCTCAAGCTGCTGCTCGACGATGCCGAACGCGGCTCGAACGCCA
>CAXBKI010000190.1:0-6020 GCA_963975955.1 uncultured Devosia sp. | reverse complement strand
ACGCCGCAGCAGAGCGTTATCGAAACCACGCTGGCCTCGGCCAGCGTGGTTTCGATAACGCTCTGCTGCGGCGTGGCGGCGTGCGAGACGATCGCCATGCGATCACCACCGTCACGGCCTGCGGCCAGGAGCTTTTCGGCAATCGAGCCGAGATGCTTGACCGACATGAACATGACGATGACCGGCGCAGCCCTGGCCACGGCGGGCCAATCGACGCCATGGGGCACGGCGCCGTTCTCGTCGTGACCGGTGAGAAACATGACGGCCTGATTGGTGTCCCGGTGGGTCACCGGAATGCCGGCATAGGCCAGGCCACCCAGGCCGGAGGAAATGCCGGGCACGATGCGGAAGGGGATGCCGGCTCCGGCCAGCGTGCCCGCCTCTTCGCCGCCGCGGCCAAACATATAGGGATCGCCACCCTTGAGCCGCAGCACCCGCCTGCCGGCCTTCGCCAGGGCGATCAGCTGAAGCGAGATATCGGCCTGCTTGGGGGATGGCTTGCCACCGCGCTTGCCGGCAAAGATGCGCTCGACATGGCGCGGAGCCATCGCCAGCAGATCCGGGGAGACAAGGGCGTCGTGGACGATCACGTCGGCCTGGCCCAGGGCATGGTAGGCCAATAGCGAAACGAGGCCGGGCCCGCCGGGGCCGGCGCCGACCAGCCAGACCGTGCCGGGCTCAAGCGGCGGAAAATCGGCGGTGTCGAGCGCGGCGAAATGCGCGCGGCGACGGGGTTTGCGGATCCAGCCGAACATCAGCGCGTCAACCCTTGAGCCCGACTGTGCGAATAGGCACAGTGGCAGCGAACCGAATGGCGAGTGGCATGAAGATTCTGATCCTGGGCGGCACGGCAGAAGCGCGCGATCTGGCAGCACGACTGGTGCGAATTGGCCATGAAGTCACCAGTTCGCTGGCCGGGCGCACGCAGGCGCCCATTCTGCCGGAAGGGGCCGTGCGCCTGGGCGGGTTTGGCGGCGCTGGCGGTCTTTCGGCCTATCTGCGCAGTGCCGGTATCGTGCGACTGGTGGATGCCACCCATCCTTATGCTGCAACGATTTCGCGCAATGCCGTCGTTGCGGCGCAGACCAGCGGCGTCCCTTTGGTGCGACTGATGCGCCCGGCCTGGACCCAGCCCGAGGGCGCCAACTGGACAGTTGTCGAAACCGCCGCCGAGGCAGCGGCGGCCTTGCCGGCCGGGGCCGATGTCTTGCTGACCACCGGGCATACGGGCCTGGCCGAGTTCCTCGGTCGCAGCGATTGCCATTTTGTGGTGCGGCTGATCGAGGCGCCGGAACTCCCGATACCGCCCCATGCCAGGATTTTGCAAAGCCGCCCGCCCTATAGTCTGGAAGACGAAATGGCGTTGATCGAGCGCAACCGGATCACTCATCTGGTCACCAAGAATTCGGGTGGCGGGCAGACGGCGGCCAAACTGGAAGCAGCCCAGCGCCTGGGGGTCAAAGTGATCATGATCGCGCGTCCCGCCTATGGTCCGGCAATCGAGGTCAGCAGCGTCGAGGAAGCCATCGTCGCACTGGCGCTATAGGGCTGACCAAAACCTGCCAGGCTGAAGCCGGGTGCACAGCGCGCAATGGCGCAGGTCGCAAAATCCGACTTCTGCTTGCGCAACTGCAAGGGGCCCGCCAGGCTTGCCACGGCATCTGCAACGCCGGGACCGGCATCGCGCAAGTCATCCTGGTCAAACAGGCGAAGCGGCACGCCGAAATGCAGGGCAACAGACAGCAGCAAGGGACTGCCCAGCTTGCGCATGTGGGTGCCGATGGCGACCAGCTGCCGGCCGTCGACAGTGCAGACGGCCAGGCACGACTCAAGCAGCGCGATGATCTCATCGGCGGTGGCGGCCGAGGCAAAACCCATGCCGACGACGTATCTGTCTGGTAGGGCAATTGCCCCGAAAATGGTCGTCATCATCGCCTCTCAAAGCAAGAGGCAGGTTCACTCAAGACCGTTGCAGCTTCGGGGTTGGTCCCCGATTTGGGTCGACCGCACCGAATTCTGTTTCAGTTCCTTCAGGGGAACTCTGCGCACAATTCCGTTCTAGGCGGGCAGAAGCCCTTGGTCAATCAATGGCTTGGCACGACCTTGATCCAGATAAGAATGCTTCTGAAAATGATTTGCAAATTCAACGGCTTGCCTCATCCGGCCTGGCCGGTTATGGCCCATCTCCAACACCGAAAGAGGCTGCACCGTGACCCTGACCGCCAGACGGACGCTGACCATTGCCGCGGCAAGCCTGTTGATCGGGCTGATGGTGCTGGGCCTGAAATTCCTCGCCTGGCGGGTAACCGGCTCGATCGCGCTCTATTCGGATGCACTCGAATCAATCGTCAACGTCGTCACAGCCATCGTGGCGCTGATCGCGGTGTGGCTGGCGCAGAAGCCGGCCGACGCCGCCCTGCCCTATGGCTATCACAAGGCGGAGTATTTCTCGGCGGTGATCGTGGGCGTGATGATCATCGTTGCGGCGATCCTGATCGTGCGCGAGGCGGTTCTGGGCTTCATGTCGCCAAGCCTGCCGGAGGCGCCCATGGAGGGCCTGGCAATCAGCATGGTGGCAACGGTTCTCAACGTGGTGTGGGCCTATGTGCTGATCCGCCATGGCCGGTCGGTCGGGTCGCCGGCGCTGCAGGCCGATGGCAAGCATTTGATGACCGACGTGGTGTCCAGCATTGGCGTGCTGGCCGGTCTGGCGCTGGTTTATCTCTTCGGCTGGGCGCCGCTCGATTCCATCCTGGCGGCGCTGGTGGCGCTCAATATCCTGTGGTCAGGCTGGGGTGTCATTCGCGACAGCGTGGGCGGATTGATGGACGTCGCCGTCCCCAAGGAAATCCAGCACACGATCCGCGAGGTGATCGCCATCAACGCCGAAGGCGCCATCGAGGCCCATGACATCCGCACGCGGCAGGCGGGCAAGATGACCTTCATCGACTTCCACCTCGTCGTGCCCGGCGCGATGAGCGTGGATGCGGCACACGCCATCTGCGACACTATCGAAGCCAAGCTGCGTGAAGCCGTGCGCGACGTGCAGATCACCATTCATGTCGAACCCGAAGACAAGGCCAAGCACGCCGGTATCGTTGTGCTCTGAACTCCCGATGTTGACTGTCAGGATGTATTGATGAGGGAATCAGTGCACAGTTTGACTGTTCAAGAAAAATTGGGGGCGTCATGTTGAAATCATTTCTGTCATTCGACAGCTTTATTCTGCCAAAGATCAGCAAGGTCATCTACTGGATCGGGCTGGTGCTGATTGTACTGGGCACGCTCGCAGCCATGTTCGGCGCACTGGCCATGGCCAACAGTCCCTATGGTTCGGCAGGCGCCGGGTTCATGGGGCTCATCATGGCCCTGATCGGCGGCGCGCTGGCCGTCATTGTGTGGCGCATTGCCGTCGAACTCTGGATGGTGCTGTTCTCGATCTATGACGTGCTCAAGGAAATCCGCGACCGCCCCTGAGACTATCGAGTTGATGTGACTTGCGCACGGAACGCGAGGCAGGCAGATTCGGCGCCATGCGCTTCATCTTCCTCATCGCCCTCGCGTTCCTCATCTCCCCCGCCTTCGCGCATGGCGGCGAGCAATATAGCAATGCGCGCTTTGGCTACAGCATCGACGTTCCGGCCGGGTTTGTGAGCCAGGGCGAAAGCGACAATGGCGACGGGCAACGGTTTGTGCTGCCGGGGCGCGCCATCGAACTGGAGGTCTGGGGCGGATGGACGCGTGATTTCGACAGCGAAGTCGCCAACCGCATGGCGCAGGACAGCGCAGCTGGCTGGAACCAGACCTATCAGGCGGTCACGCCGCGCTGGGCCAGCTGGTCTGCCACCGCCGGCGGGCAGATTGTCTACCAGCGCATGATCGCGCTCTGCGACGGCCAGAGCTTTGCCGCGTTCCGGGCCGAATACGGTACGCGCGACCGGGTCGAGATGGACCCGGTCGTTGAGCGGCTGGTTGCAAGCCTGCGCGGAAGCGCCTGCTAGAACTCGATACCAACCTGGGCTTTGGCGCCTGAGCGGAAGTGGTGCTTGATCTCGGTCATTTCGGTGACCAGGTCGGCGATCTCGATCAGCTCGTCCTTGGCATTGCGGCCGGTGACGATGACATGGGTGTCGGCGGGCTTGTTCTTGAGAAAATCAACCACTTCCTCGATCGGCAGATAGTCGTAGCGCAGGCAGATGTTGAGCTCATCGAGCAGCACCATCTTGTAGCTGGGGTCCAGGATCAGCGTCTTGGCGTGCTCCCAGGCCTTGCGGGCGGCGGCCAGGTCGCGCTGGCGGTCGGCAACATCCCAGGTGAAGCCCTCGCCCATGGCGTTGATGGTCACCAGCTCGGGAAATTTGAGCAGCACATCACGCTCGCCAGTCTCCCAGACGCCCTTGACGAACTGCACCACGCCGACCTTGAAACCATGGCCCAGGGCGCGGAACACCATGCCAAAGGCCGCCGTCGACTTGCCCTTGCCCTTGCCGGTATGGACAATCAGCAGGCCCTTTTCCTGGGTCTTGGTGGCCAGGATCTTGTTGCGGGCCTCGCGTTTTTTCTTCATTTTTTCAGCGTGATAAGCGTCGCGCTCGGCCTCGGTCATCAGGTCGGTTTTCTTGACGGGCTTGATGGGGGTGTCGGTCATCAGATCCATACCTTGGTTGCGGCGGTAGCCGGATCGCCGGAATTGGGTTCGCCACGCGGTTCGATCAGCATGACGTGCGCCTCCTCGTCGGCAACCGGCCGGTGCATGACACCCCTGGGCACGACGTAGAGATCGCCGGCATCCATTTCGACGTTGCCGTGCTCTGTCTCCAGCCTGATATGGCCTTTCAGGACATAGAAAAAATCGTCGGTATCGTCGTGCTTGTGCCAGGCATAGGCGCCCTGGAACTTCACAACCATGACCTCATTGCCATTGTATTCCGAGACAATTTTCGGGCTCCAGTGCTCGGTAAGGAGCTTGAGCTTTTCTGCGAGATTGACAGCTTCAACCATTGTTCAGCCTGCTGTTGGTTGGGGTGGCGGAGCGTGGCAGGAGTTGGTCATGCCAGGCGCTCCGCGTGGGCGATGATGAGGCGTACCGCTTCGGCTGGCGGCAATTCGGTAGTGTCGAGGTCGAGCCTGTTGGGGTGGTCGATGTGCAGCAGTTCTTCCGCGCGACGTTTTTCCGCAGCGCTCTCGACGTCGGTATGTTTGAGACGTTCAGCGCGTTCGGATGAGCCTATCCGGGCAGCATGAGCCGCATCGGAGGCTGTCAACAAGACGGGCAGGAACACATTGCCGCGCCGCATTGCGACGGCCTGGACCTGCTCGTAGGCGGCGCGGTCGCCTGGCTCGCTTTCGAACAGGCAGTTGGTCAGGACGAAGCTGGTGTCGGCAGGCGTCAGTTCCTCGATTGCCCGGAAAGCCTGGCCGCGAATGATGTCGATCATGCCCCAGACGCTTTCAGGCAACGGCGTCTTGCCGTCGGCACGGATCAGCGAAAAAATCACATTGTTCGCCAGATGGTTGTCGAACAGCCTGGCGTCGGTCGCCGCGCAGAGCGCCCTGGCGATCGTCAGCTTGCCGACGCCATAGTGGCCGATCAGATAGACGATTGTGTTGTTCATGCTTCCCCCTCGAGCAGAGCGTAGGCCGAGTTCGAGCGCGGGGTCCACAGGCCGCGCTGGCGGGCGTCGTTGAATTTGGCGATCAGCTCGTCATAGCCGTAGCGGTTGGCGCTCTGGATGAAGTCGCGGGTCGCATCATCCTCGATGAAGGCCTCGAAGGCGAGGTCGAAATGGTGCGTCTTGACCGCGCCGGTGGTCGCCGCGAAGGCGAACATGAAATCGACTGTGGCGATGATCTCGAAAGCGCCGCGATAGCCGTGGCGCTTGACGCCGTTGAGCCATTTCGGATTGACGACGCGGCTGCGCATGACATGGCTGATCTCTTCCTCGAGCGTGCGGATGAGGGGGCGCTCGGGGCGGGAGTGATCATTGTGGTAGGCGGCGGGCTTGAGGCCGGTGAGGGTT